>JALGTD010000227.1 GCA_029821515.1 Candidatus Zipacnadia bacterium
GTATTGGTCGTGAGCTGGCCTCGCAGGCAATAGACCGCACCTGGCTGGCGGCCACTTACCTGATTCTCCCGATAATCATTATCGAGGATGCCTCCATCAAATCGGCGATATCGCGGGGTTGGAACCTGCATCGCAGCCGGCTGGCAGATGTGATAGTGGCCGAGATTGGCGTGGTGCTGGTCAACAGAGTTCTTGGTACTCTGGCGATGCTGGCTGCACTTGGTCTGGGAATCGTGCTCTATATGACCAGCCCGGCACTGCTGCCGGTTGCCATAATGGTTGCCGCCGCCATTATCAGCTTTGCCATGGTCTTCACCAGCTACCTGCGCACGGCATACTACACCTGCCTGTACTTATGGGCGGCCGCCAGCGAAGCCGCTCAGCAGCCCGTCGCTGCGCCCAAGCCGCTGGCGGCAGCCGTAGCATAAGGAGGGTAGGCAATGTCTAATTCCACCAAACCGCTGCAATGCCTCAATCGGCTGTTCGCATCCGGCCCCTCTGCAACGGCCCCCGGGCGGCGGCCGGGTGGGGGCATTCACCTGGGCACCGTGGCCGGCATCAATATTGGCCTGGACTATAGCTGGTTCGCAATCTTTGGTCTGGTCCTGCTGAGCATGGGCCTGGGGTACTTGCCGAGCGAACTGCCGGAGACTTCAAGCATACTCATCTGGGTGCTGGCCCTCCTGACGACGATTCTATTCTTTGCCTCGGTGTTAGGCCACGAACTGGCCCATTCTATACTTGCCCGCATTAACGGCCTGCCCATTGAAGGTATTGATCTGTTCATATTCGGCGGCATAGCCAAGCTGCAGGAGGAGCCCCACTCGGCGCGGCAGGAGTTCATCATCGCGATAGTAGGTCCCCTGAGCAGCTTTGTAATCGGCGCCGTCTTCGCAGTGCTATGGATCGTCCTGCGCCCGATAAGTTCACCGCTGGCTGTTGTCGCCCAATATGTAGCGCAGATCAATATCCTGCTAGGTGGCTTCAACCTGCTCCCCGGGTTCCCTATGGACGGGGGGCGGGTGCTGCGGGCGATAATCTGGTCGCGGACCGGCAGCCTGCGACGGGCTACACAAGTGGCGACCTCCGTGGGGCAGTTCTTTGGATATGCCTTAATCATCCTGGGCCTGGTTGAGCTGTTTGTGACCCAGAGCTTGAGCGGCATCTGGCTGGCCTTCATCGGATGGTTCATACTACAGGCCGCTCAGGCCAGCTACCAGCAACTGCTGATGCGCCAGAGCATTGCCGGCGTCAAAGTCAGGGAGATCCTCAGCACGACCCCACCAATCATTCCGGCACACATCAGTGTCCGCGACGCCATTGACCACTACTTTATGGAATATCCGGCTTCTGTCTTCCCGGTGATGCACGGCGGCCAGTTATTGGGCGTGGTAAGCGTCGAGGAGGTGCGGGGGGTAGATTACAGCGCCAGAGCAATCACGCCGGTGGCGCAAGTAGTGCGTACTGTCGCTGAAGACCACTTTGTCTCACCCGACGATGATGCGTCTACTGCCCTGGAGAAGATCAGCCGTCAGGGCGGCGGCCTGCTGATAGTAATGGCCGGGGAGAATTTCGCGGGCATCATCACCCAGCAGGATCTGCTGCGGCTGATACAGTTGCGCTTGAGCCTCCAATAGTGGACATCAGCACAGCGAGGGCTTATCTATCGCCTCTTCATTCGGCGCAGATCAGACCACTGGAAAGCCCCCCACCGGGGAGTAACTACCGGTTGGCCGGGCACCAAATCAAACCAGGAGTTGCCCGCGCCGTGGGCGAGGATGTGCGCCGACTGCGCTGGCATATAACCCTCTAGCAACAAGGCCTTCATGCGAGCACCCTGGTCGCGCACCAGATCCACAATCAACACTACATGGCCGGGGCTGCCGGCTTGCACAAAGAAGTCGCCGGCCTGGATGTCGTGAGCTGGTACGGGGTTACTGTCTTTCATCAGCGAAATGGTCCCACACCAGGCAAAAACCGCTTCAAGATAGCGTTGGAAGCTCTCGCGGGAAGCGTTGGGCGCGGTGCCTTGGCGGAACTCCAACTTATTCCCCTGCAAGTGGGGCCGATAGCCCTGCTTCCACTTCGGCCAGGAGATGACCCCTGCGGAAGTGAGGTTGAAGACGATCTCGCTCTGCTGGCCCTTCCACCACATAAACTCAGCCCACAGTCGCATAATCGTGTCAGCACATTCCTGATTCGTATAGATATCCAGGTCAACGACACCCGCCAGCATTGTACTGTTAGCTGGGAGAATGATTGCCTCACTGCGATTGCACACCGGTGTTGCAGGACCACGCATCGGCAGATTACGCAGCCATTGCTTCCAGCTACCCTCGGCCACCGGGGAGCGCTGAAAGCCTGCCGGCGGGGGAAAGCGCCCCGCTAAAGGCGTGTAGCTTTCTTCGGTCTTAGGCCAGGGGTAGTCGGAAGCCTTGCGGGTTGGTGCCGCCGAAGTGGAATCTGTCAACGGGCGACATCCCACCAGCAAAGCAACTGTGAACAGCACGCCCAATATTGCTTCGTGCCAGCGGTTCATTTCGGTTATTCAGCAAATAGCTCCCCGGCCAACTTACCTGGCCTGACCAGCGGAGTATTATCAATAAGAGCCTCTACGCTACCCGAGATAGTCTCTTCTGACACCTATCCTCTCTCCTTTGACGACATCCGCTGCTCTGCCCTACACTAGCGCGAGTAGGTGGCCATAGTCTCGGCCCTGGCGAGAACCTTGCCTTCGAGAGCGGCGTGGACTTCGCTGGCCTTGGCTCCCGGGCTCAACGCCAGCGGCTCACTGAGGGCATATAGTCGGAAGAAGTAGCGGTGCGTCGTCCCCCGAGGTGGTCGTGGGCCGCCATAGCCGATATCGCCAGAATCATTCGTGCCCTGCTTAGCGCCATCCAGGTCGGCGAGAATCTGCGTCGCTTCAACTCCCTCGGGCAGCTCGGTCCGGTCAGGCGACAACCCCCAGATCAGCCAATGAGTCCAGGTGCCCATGGGTGCGTCGGGATCTTCGCAGATCAGGGCGAGCGCCACCGCCTGCTCGGGTACGCCTGACCACTTCAGCGGCGGGCTG
>JALGTD010000228.1 GCA_029821515.1 Candidatus Zipacnadia bacterium
ATCATAAGTAGCGTGGCCAGTGTTTCCGTGAGCGAAAGGGGGTGCGCTCCCCGGGCAGAGGGCGTGATCAGAATGGTGCCCTGCTTCGGCAGCAGATCGCCCAGGCCCACGACGTCCCATTGAATCTGGAAGCTCATCTTAGAGGGGGTCGCCTGCTGTTGGGCTTGCTCTGCTGCTTCCTGGTTACGCTGTTGCGAGGCCCGCGCACAGGCCTCCAGTTGGCGCAGATAGCCGCGCATAAGATCGCCCACTGTTTTCGCCAGCTTCTGCGCCTCCTGCGCTCGCCCGGCCACAGCTTCCGCATCGTCGCCGCTAATCTGAAAGGCCCACAGGGCGAGGCGTACCTGGCCCACAGGGCGAGGCGTACCTGGGGCTGAGGGACGTCAATGGCAGCAATGACCCGCTTGAGGTCGTCCACTTGCGAACGCGGACCGGCTAGCACCATCAGTGGAGCTGGGCTGGCAGTAGCAGCCACGCTAACATCGGGTGCCACGCCTTCCTTTATAGACTCCAGCAGCATCTGCAGTGCATCTATGTCGCGCATATAGTGCAAGCGGACTGTCTCGCAGACCGGGGAATCATCAGCTTCGGAGGAGATAGGTACCAGTGGATCCGACGTGTCACCGAAGAAAGGCATAATGGTCATTGGCACTTCTATTGCTTCATCGTCAACCATGACCCCATCGTCTGGCTGCTCCGCAGCGGCCTCCTCCTGGGCGATGGCCGGCATTACCATGGCCGCCAGCGCACCAATGCTAATAAGCAGCAGTACAACACCAAAGTAAGTTAGTCTACTGCGCTTCACTTTCTCTCCTCCTCAAATAATACTCCTAACTCTGTACTGCACGAAGCACAATCTTGCTGCCTGGCTGACATCCTCTAGTTACAGTTGGACGAAGCCTTTATCCATTTAGTTCCCCTTTTGCTTCACCAATGCAATACTCATTCTCCCCATTCCATATTTTATTCTATGCTGCGAGCCTTTTCCGCTGGCACGCAGGTCATTCAACACCCCTAACGGCCCACCGTTTGGCGGATGTTGTCCATAATCTTCTCAACTGAGGGCAGGTTCTCTTCCTCAAGCGGTGCGGCCATCGGCGGTGGAACATTGTGCGCGGCCACGATTCGCGCAGGGCTTTTCAGGTCAGCAAACACCTGCTGCTGAACCTGGTAGGCGATATGCTCGCCGAAGCAGCCCCGCTCGGGAGCCTGCTGGATAACCACCAGATGGCCGGTCTTGTGCACTGATTTAGCAATTGTATCTACATCCAGCGGCACCAGCGTGCGGGGGTCAACTACCTCAACAGAAATGCCCTCGTCAGCCAATCGCTCCGCAGCCTCCATAGCCCGGTAATAGAGCCAACTGTACGCTACCACCGTGCAGTCGGTTCCTTCGCAGGCCACCCGCGCGACGCCAATCGGCACCGTATAGTCCTCAGTGGGCACCTCCCCACGCTCGGTGAGGGCATGCTGATGCTCGATATAGACCACCGGATTATCGTCACGGATAGCCGCTTTGATGAGACCCTTGGCATCGTAGGCAGTGGCGGGCGCTACTACCTTGAGGCCGGGGAACATTGTCACGACTGCTTCCAGGCTCTGGGAATGCTGGCCGGCGTAGCCTTTGCCGCCGCCAACCGAGGTGCGAATGACCAGCGGCACTTTCGCCTTGCCGCCGAACATATAGCGGTTCTTGGCGGCCTGGTTGCCGACCTGATCCATCGCCATCAGGATAAAATCAATGTACATCAACTCCACGACGGGGCGCAGGCCGACCATCGCTGCTCCTACGCCAGTGCCGATGATAGCCGCCTCAGAGATGGCAGTGTTGAAGATGCGGTCACGGCCAAATATCTCAAATATCCCCCGCGTGACGCCGAAGGCCCCGCCGTAGTCAGCGATGTCTTCACCGTACAGGACAACGCGGCGGTCGCGCAGCATCTCTTCAACCAGGCCTTCGTTGACCGCGTGGCGGTACAGAATCTGCCGGCCACCGCTCCGCTGCTTGGGCTTCTGGAGCAACTCGTTTTCCGGAGTTGCTCCCTCTTCGCCGAGGTCGTCGCTGGTGGTGTCGGTGAACAGTCCCACATAGATGTCAGCCGGGTCGGGATCGGTGGCATTGCCAGCGAAGATAGTGGCATCATAGATGCGCTTAGCCGCCTGTTCCTGGTGAACCATTAGCTCATCTTCCGTGGCGATGCCCTGTTCGACAAGCTGGGTGTGGAACTGCCCGATCGCATCACAGTCGTGCCACATCTCCTCTTCTTCTTTGCTGCGATAGGCCTCGCGGGTATCGGACAGGGAGTGGCCCATATAGCGGTAGGTATGGCACTCCAGGATGACTGGCCCCTGGCCGCTGCGGCATAGCTGGGCAGCTCGCCTGACCGCATCGCGTACCGCCAGTACATTCATACCGTTGACGCCTTCGGCGTGCATATTGACATCATTGTAGCCGGCTCCGCGCTGGGCCAGGTACTTAACACCGGTTACCTCGCCCTGCTGCTGGCCGGTCATACCATACTGATTGTTCTCAATAAGGTAGACGACAGGCGTGCCGTTCTTGAACTGGGTCATCGCCGCGAAGTTGTAGGACTCGTGCGCGATGCCGTTGTTGGTCGCACCGTCGCCGACCATGCACAGCACAACGCGGTCATTCCCCAGCTTATCGCAGGCCAGCGCCGCGCCAGTGGCAATCCCATAGGAGCCGCCGACAATGGCATTGGCACCCAGATGGCCCATATTGAAGTCGGCGATGTGCATGCCGCCGCCGCGTCCGTGGCAGTAGCCTTCTTCTTTGCCGAACAACTCGGCCAGGGTGCGGTTGATGTGTTCCTGGAGAGCCATATCCCATAGCTCATCAGGGCTGGCACCACCGACGTCGCGCCCGATGAACCGGGCAAGTCCCTCCGGCGACTGGGAACGCAGCCAAAAGACGCCCTTGGCGATAGAGTGGCCGTGGCCGCGGTGCGTGCTGGTTATGTAGTCATCGGAGCGGATAGCTGACATACCGCCGGCGGCCACTGCCTCCTGGCCAATAGACAGGTGCGTGGCTCCAATGAACTTGTAATCGGGCAGTGCCGGGAACTTGCCGCTCTTGAGCTGGATAATCATCTGCTCGAACTCGCGAATGAGTAGCATACAATCGTACAAGCTGAGAGCGTCCTCTCCGCTCAGGCCTCGCTTCAGCTCATCACCCAGGTCATCCTGGTACTGAAACAGCAGTACCGGGGGGAAGGTAATCTCCACAGGAGTGAACACCGGGCAAACGTCAATGTCTCTGGGCATATCTTCTTCCTCCAGTCAGTGTTATAAAAGTCGGCGGTTGAGCAAATGACCTGCCCAGACGCGAGCAGGCAAACAAATCACAAACCCGGGAGAGTCGTCAAGTATGCGCAGGCGAAGCTAACGGGTGTCAGGCATGGACACAGCCTGCCGCAGCCGACTGAGCAACTGCTCGGCATCCTGGCTGGCGTCTGTATTAGTGCTGTGGAGGACTGTCTCAGCGATTTGCGTCAACCAGGATACGATATCCTGGCGCACCGCTTCCGTCCTGGTCCAGTCGGACATCTCCTCCCAGAATCCCCAGGCCTGCTGAGCAAGGACCACCGCCTCGGCCAGGTCATCTTCAGCTTTCAGCACCGCGGCGGTGGCAGTGTGAGCGTACAGGCAGGCCAGCTCGTCGCCACTGCGCTGGACGCGGAAGACCGAACGGGCGTCATCGAGCCGATCCTGCCCCAGCATA
>JALGTD010000229.1 GCA_029821515.1 Candidatus Zipacnadia bacterium
CCAGATCAACAATGTTGACCGATTCCCGGGCACCTGCAGAGACCGGCAGCTCAGGCATCTCCGAGGGCTGCTCACCAGCCGCAAAGACCCGGTCGAACTCCTGTCGGGCGTTGGTGGCAGCATCTTGTGAGTGATACATCGCGACGACCGCCTCGGCCAGATCAGCCTTGACCTGGCGGGGGTGGAGTTGGCCGCTGTTCAGCTTCTCTTGCAGTGTCGAAGCCTCGTCGGATGGCTTGTCAAGCACAAGCCGGTGGTATTCGAGAATGGCCTCGTCGGGAATGGACATCAGTTTGCCGAACATCTCGCCAGGTTGCTCGGTGATGCCGACGTAGTTGCCCAGCGATTTGCTCATCTTTTGCTTACCGTCGGTGCCGACCAGGAGAGGTAAGGTCATCACTACCTGTGGCTCCTGACCGTAGGAACGCATAATGTCGCGGCCGACCAGGAAGTTGAAAAGCTGATCGGTGCCGCCTAACTCGACATCAGCTTTCACCGCCACCGAATCATAGGCTTGAATCAGGGGATAGAGTAGCTCCAGGACTGTTATGGGTATTTCGTTTCCCAGCCGCAGGGCGAAATCGTCGCGCTCCAGCATCCGGGCCACGCTGTACTGCGAGGCCAGGTTGAGCAGCTCGGTGGCGGTCATCTTGGAAAACCAGGAGCTGTTGTAGACGATTTCGCAGCGGTCGGTGTCCAGGATCTGGCCAACTTGCTCGACATAGGTGGCCCCGTTCGCCTTGATCTGTTCATCACTTAGTATTGGGCGGGTTTTGGTGCGTCCCGAGGGGTCACCAATCCGCCCCGTGAAGTCGCCGATGATAAAGATGACCTGATGACCCAGGTCCTGGAACTGTTTGAGCTTGCGCAGGGGTATGCTATGGCCCAGGTGCAAATCAGGCGCGCTGGGATCGGCGCCGTATTTAATGCGCAGTGGACGACCCTGCCTGAGCTTCTCCAGCAGTTGCTCCCGCGTAATGAGGTCCACACAGTTGGGGGTTAGTAGTTCAAGTTGCTGTTCAGGGTCCATAGTCTACTGCAACTTCCTTTATGCACAGGACAAGCCCGGACAGGGCCAAGTTGGTCCTGTCCTGCTAATGCCAGCCCAGGTGTGTGTAGTAGGCGGTCAGATACGGCCAGGCTCTATTCTTCCGAGACGGCCTCGGCCTTGATGGTGATGCGGATCTTCTTGCCACACTCGGGGCAGGTGATAGTGAAGCTCATTTCGCCCTCGCCGATAATGTTGCCGACCACCTCGCTGACCAACGGTGGTGGCAGGGAGATTTCCTCTTCGGCGGGAACTTCCGGTGCCTCGGGCGGAGCTTCTTCAACCGCTGGTGGGGCCTCCTCGGCTGGCGCGGGAGCCTCCTCAGCAGGGGGAGGTACTTCCTCGGGTAGAGGCTCTCCCAGCACAATTTTGCTGATGAAGTTGTCCGGGGAAAAGTTAGTGCCAGCCAACGGGAAGGCATGCACGGCCGGCTGCCCCTCAATGCTCACCTCGCTGGCATGAATCAGCCAGGTCGGCTTACCGACAATCTTCTCTCCGTCTGTGGTAGTGAGCGTGATCTGCTCTATTTTCCACCTCGGATCCTGCTCAGTGCCCACATTGGCCCAACTGGCCTCCAGCATTTTCAGGTCGGAGGCCGGCACCGTCTGGTCCTCACCGTCAACTTCGACGGTAAAGGCCCCACCCTGGCCCAGCAAGGTGCCGATACCCGAGCCGGGCACCACGCCCAGCTCGGCGATGCGAATCACACCGCTGAGCGTCTGCCCGCTACGCAGGTAGACAGTCCCCTCCAGCTTGTTAGCGTCCTGGGCGAAGGCACTGACGCCCAGTAGCACCGTCGCGACAACTACCAGTGAAATCGTAAGCGTGCGAAGTTTCACCTGTGCCACCATCCTTTCAATGGTCTGGCCGAATAGTGATGCTTGACTGGTTGGTCATACTATTTGGAGCTGCGCAGATACAGCGTCTCTATGAACGCTTCTATGCGCAGCTTATTGCGGGCATCCAACGGTCCAGGTCGTTCGCCCTGGATAGTTAGCACCGGGCAGTTTAGGCGCTGCTTGATGATCATATCTTCAATTTCCCGAAAGCAGAAGGTCTGAGTATAGTGAATGACGCCGTCCAGACTACGGCGGACAATCTGCCGACTGACATCTTCAATGCGCCCAAAGACATCATAGGGATAGGTATAGCGGCGGTACTGGCCCAGCAGGTCATCTTCAAGCCCCTCGATCATCGTGAACTGGCGCTGGACCTCATTGTAGAGGACCTGCCCACCCAGGCTTTCAATGAACTCGTACAGGTTGCTAATAATGGGCGGCACACCCATATACCCCAGCCGCAGCGCCGGCTCCTTAGCGGGCCGCTTGCGCGCTTGCTGGTAGAACTGCTCGGCCTGCGTGTGAAAGGTTGTAACATCACGGTTGAAGTCCGAACAGCACACTTGCCAATAATGGTTCTCCGTGCCAGTTACTTTTACCTCCTGCCAGGTTAACTCATCTATTTTCGCAATCAGGCGGCGGGTGGGCTCCAGTTGCTGGCGAACTTCCTCGCACTCAGCCCACTCGACGCCGAAGTGCTCCATAAAGCGGCGCAGTTGCTGCTCAAGCAGGACAGGGTCGCGATCATACGGATAGGCGAAGGGGATTATTTCGACTCCGGCGGCCTGCAACGTCTCCATCAGAGCGTGAGTCTGGGCGCAGTCGCCCTGAGTAACCGCGACCACGCGCTCAATGCCCATGCGCAGAGCCGTAGCATAGATGCCCTTGATCCATCCGCACGTATTGCGCGGATAGCCGGCGCGTTCGGCCTGCCGGACCAACGCTTCGGGGTCCGGGTCAGTGATGAAGATATTATTCAGGTCCACCGGCGTCTGTCCGGCGGCCAGAATCACCTCAACAGGAATTGTCGTGGTCATTCCTACTTCAGCCATAAGCACTTCCTGCCTACCGCATTCCGATCAGGGGGTGGCATTGCGGGATAATGCGTACATCATCAACATATTTGCTGGCTACTGCCTGCCATTCCAGCAGTGTTTGAGCGTCAGGTGGCCGGCAGCC
>JALGTD010000230.1 GCA_029821515.1 Candidatus Zipacnadia bacterium
GCACAAATAATCGCTCCCACCGTGGCATTCATCATACCTGTCTCCATTCGGTTACTGTTTTCTCCGGCACACCGTTGTCAATATGGGCAATTATCGAGAAATTTCGGATATATTATTGATTGGTCATAGCGCTATAATGAATGCTGCTTCAATTCATCGGGCGAGTCGTTCAGCAAACAACATCTCAAACCGCTCGACGTCAACGTCCACTGCGACTCGTGCATTGGGCTCCTCGCCCTGCACGATTAGCTGACCGAGTTCCACGCCAGGCCCCGCTTCCGTCGCCACTGTCAGGCACATCGGCTCCAGCGTCACCAGCTCGGGTACGAATGAGATAGCTACTGCCAGCGGGTCGTGCAAAATCGGCTCAATGCGCCCGGTAGCCTCCTGCCAGGCCTGGATCATCTGCCAGATTAGCGCAGAACGCGCGGTTCCTCCGCCAGCCAATTCGGTATGATATTGCTCACGATATTTGCAGCGGGTGGTGACATCCAGCGGGATTAGAATCTTCTCGACGGGCAGGTCAAATACATACGCTGCGGCGGCCGGATCACACCTGACATTATACTCGATCTTCCGCTCATGCTCTACCGCGCCTGCCATCATTACTAATCGCTGGACCTGTTCGGTCAGTTCCGGAGCCTGGCTGAATGCCGTCGCCACGTTGGTCAACTGGCCAATTGAAACCAGCGTCACCTCACCGGGATGGGATTGAATAGCCTCAATCATCAGGTCAATAGCGTTCCCGGGCGGGACAGGATCGTCGGCGGTCAGCACGCCTTGCTGATTGACGGGATTGGCAAAGACAGTGCGGTTATCGAAGGTATCAGCTCGCCCGGCGGCAACGGGTATGTCGTCGCAGCTCCAGGTCTTCAGTATTTTCGCGGCCAGACGGCTGCGCAGTTTCACCTCGGTGCTCACCACAGTTACCGCTAGGGACTCAATCTCCGGACTATTCAGCGCGAAGGCCAGCGCCAGAGCATCGTCAACGTCGGTGCCAATGTCGGTATCTAAAAATAGCTTCACTGAATTCATACGGCAGCTTTCCTGGCTTACATTCCATCGCTGACCTGAATATCTTCGGCGGGCTGCTGGGCGCGGCGTCCGCTGAAGCGGCGCTTAATCAAGCGCCAGGCCGATTGTAGTTCTTCCACTCTGAACAGCACGGACAGACCGATAAAGACTAATGTCCCCAGGCTTGTCGGCAACAGTAGATTGATCAATCGAGGAATAAGCCCAGCCGTGCCCAAATAGCTCTCTGATAGCGTCATCATTGTCCAGCACACTACGCCCAATCCTGCTGTGGGCACGACCAGTTTAAGTGCGCTGCGCAGCATTCGCGTCCCGTCCAGTCCACCCACTCGCTTGCGCAGAATCCACATAAGTAGAGCCGCGTTGGCAATAGCACTGACCGAGGTCGCCAGTGCCAGGCCCGCGACCTGCATTGACTGCATAAGCAGCAGAGCCGCTGCTACGCACACGCTGATGGATATTACTCCCACCCAGACCGGTGTTACGGTATCGTGGCGGGCGTAGAAGGCTCGTGCCACGATATAGACCGCGGCCAGGCCAACTATACCCGGTCCAAACCACAACAGGGCATCTGAGACCAGTCCGGTAGCCTGGGCAGTAAACTGGCCCCGCTCCAGCAGTAGACGGACAATCGGATAGCGCAGCACCATCATACCTACTGCTGAAGGCACCGCCAAAAAGAGGGTGTTGCGCATACCAAACGAAAAATCGCGGCGGAAGGCCGCTGCAGCGCCTTTTGCATAGTGCTCGGCCAGCGTGGGAAACAGGGCAATAGCAATGCCCGCTCCGAACATCCGGGTGGGCAGCTTCCACAGGCGGTTGGCATCTTCCAGGATCATTGGGCCCTGAGTCGGATCTACCTTGGTGGCCAGGGCGGTGGTGATAATGAGATTGATCTCGGCCACCGCCAGCCCGAAGACTATCGGTAGAGCCAGCTTGATAACCCGGTGCATCCCCTCGTCGCGGGGATCAAACAGCAACAGCAGCCGGCCTCCCAGCCTCTTCAGTGGTGGAATCTGCGCCAGCAGGCTGCCCAGCAGCGCCCCAAGTACCACGGCGTAAGCAAGTGTGGACACTCCCCACAGCATCGGTGCCAGCAGGATGGCGGCGATAATCACTAGGTTGTAGATTATCGGCCCGGCCGCCGGCCACAGGAAATGCTTCAAAGCGTTAAGCGTACCCATCAGCAGCCCGCCGATCACAAAGAAGATCTCGGCGGGGAACATCACCCGCATAATCCACACACACAGATCAATCAGGTCGGGATGGCTCTCCACCCATCCGGGAGCAATCAGCCTGGCTAGATGCGGCGCAAAGACGATACCCAGGCCGGTCAGTACTGTCCCGAAGATGAGCAGCAGCCACAGCGTCGAGCTGAAGGTTTTCCAGGCCTGCTTCACTCTGTCTGTGGCCATGTACTCGGTGAATACGGGCACAAAACCGGTGCGTAGGGCCCCGCCGGCCATTAGAAAGTAGATGAAATCCGGTATCCGAAAGGCCTGCACGTAGGCGTTTATCTCGCCGGTGATACCGAACTGCCAGTTCAGCAGCATAACCCGTATCAGTCCGGTGACGGCACTGAGAAATATTCCCGTGACCATCAAACCGGCCGCCGCGGCCAGGCCCTGCCGGGCAGGGCTTACTTCCTGGGACTGAGCAGCTTCAGATTTGGCTTTATCAGAATCATCCGGCATAAGATTGGTCCTCGTCACAGCAGGTACAGGAACCTATGCTCCGCAGAGATAAGAGAATTATAGCGCTAATTGGGGGAGTTGGAAAGCAAGTGGTGGGTGGAGGGCGTGATGACAGCCGCATTACTCAGGCGCAATTGGTAACAAGGGTGGGCCTGAGGAGCTACTTCCCTCGGCCGGAGCCAGCTCAGCTCCAGTCGGCTTGGTGCCGACGCGAACTATCCTGGTCTGGGAAGGGTAGACATCATTGTGCATAGTCTGGCGGTCAACCAGCTCGTCATCTTTGCTCCATATTTCCCGAATTAGAGTAACACTCACGCCGCTGCGCCCCTCCG
>JALGTD010000231.1 GCA_029821515.1 Candidatus Zipacnadia bacterium
GACTGGTACCGGCAATACGTGTTTCCCAATCTCAAGCGGCAGATAGCGCCGCTGCGGGAGGCCGGCAAGATCATCATGTTCACTGCGGACGGCAATTACACTCAGTTCATCGATGACATAGCGGACTGCGGAGTCAGTGGCTTCGTCATGGAACCTAGCACCGATATGCAGTATATCGCCAACAAGTACGGTAAGACCCACTCCTTCATTGGCAACGCCGATACCAGGATACTGCTGAGCGGCACGAAGCAGGAAATCCGCGCCGAAGTGCAGCGCTGTATGGACATCGGCAAAGACTATCCCGGCTTCTTTATGGCTGTGGGCAACCACATTCCGCCCAATACCCCAGTCGAGTCAGCACTCTACTACAATGAGTGCTACCAGCAACTGGGCAGGCGGTGAGGGCAATGTGATGCTGGCAGAAGATTGGGACTGACAGGATCCCAGAAGAAACGAGAAGGTCCTCGGTAATGGATGACGAATGACAGGGAAGCCTGTTCGATTCAACACACAATAAAGCTCAGGAGGGATTACTGATGTCTGCACCTTTTCCCGAAACGCCGGGCGACACTGAATGGTTTGTACACGACCGCTTTGGGATGTTCATCCACTGGGGCATCTATGCCGCAGCAGCTCGGAACGAGTGGGTGAAAAGTATCGAGGAAATCAACGACCAGGACTACCAGAAGTACTTCGATCGCTTTGACCCCGATCTGTATGACCCGAAACAGTGGGCACGGTTGGCCCGGCAGGCGGGGATGAAGTATTTCGTTATCACCACCAAACACCACGACGGCTTCTGCCTGTGGGATTCGGAGCTTACTGACTACAAAGCAACCAATACCCCCTGCGGACAGGACCTCATTGCACCCATGGTCGAAGCATTCCGCAGCGAAGGGCTGAAGGTCGGCTTCTACCACTCGCTGATTGACTGGCATCATCCGCAGTTCCCCATCGATGCGGCTCATCCCCAGCACAATGACCAAGAGATGCTGAAGAGCAACAAAGACCGCGACATGGCCCAGTATGCTGAGTATCTTCACGGCCAGGTGCGGGAGCTGCTTACCAACTACGGAAAGATTGATATGTTATTCTTTGACTATTCATACTCGAGCCAGAAGGGTGAAGGACTGCTCGCCGACGGCAAGGGGAAAGACGACTGGCAGGCGGAGAAGCTGATTGAGATGGTCCGCGACCTGCAGCCGGGGATTGTTGTCAACGATCGCACCGAAATTCCGCAGGATTACAAGACGCCCGAGCAGGTCCAGCCCGATGAGCCGGTCACCGTGGACGGGAAACCAGTACTCTGGGAGGCCAACCAGACCTTCAGCGGCAGTTGGGGCTATAACCGCGATGAATGCACCTGGAAGTCTCCGGAAATGCTGGTTCAGATGCTTGTTGACGGCGTCTCCAAGGGCGGCAACATGTTACTCAATGTCGGGCCGAATGGGCGGGGTGAGATCGGGCCACGTGCCGTGGAGCGGCTGGAGGCGATGGGCCAGTGGATGCGCCTGCATAACCGATCAATCTACGGATGTGGCCCCAGTGACTTCTCCGCGCCGCCGGATCTGTTCGCCTGGCCGTTCGGGTGTGTGCGGCTTACGGGCCTGGCAGGTAAAGTCAAATATGCGCAACTGCTCAACGACGCCTCGGAGATCCGGTTTCGCGAGGGGGGCGAGGTAGGTTACCATCTCGCGCCCGAGAGCTCTGATACTGTTATCCTGGAGCTTCCGACAGTTAAACCGCCGGTGATAGTGCCGGTAATCGAGTTGTTCCTGAAGTAAAGCCAGTAGAGTGCTGTCAGCAAGCTACTGTGGCAGTCCACTGGCTGCTATGGTATGAATAGATGCAACTTCACGTATGCGTCCCATACCGGCTGGCGCAGCAGACGGCTGCGCCAGCGGCGAACAGTTGGCGAAAGCGGCTTGAAGTCAAACACCTGCACTTCGCTGGCTTTCTGAGCCAATTCGTCGCGGATTTGGATGGTCATCTGCCGTGGGAGCTGGGCGCCACGGTCGCGGGCGACCAGCCAGATGCGCCGCCCGCTTTTGGGGAATTGCTGGACCGGTTTCATATCCGTGAGGGCTACCGGCAGCCGATATTCGATCATAGTTGTGTCGTCGGCCCAGTAGCGGCGGAACGATGCATCATAGCATTCGATAACTAAGTCATCGGGCTGCCAGTGTGTGCGGATGGTGGTCACGACACTGCGCCATGGGACATTGTAGGCGGGATTTAGGAATTGCTGGCCGCTAAAGTAGTTATGTATGCCGTATAGGTCACCGACAAACACCAGGGCCACCAGCACACCAGCCAGCAGTGGGACGCGCAGGGCCTGAGCACCACGGGCTATTAAGATGTAGGCAAAGGGCAGGGCGAAGAGCGCGACACTGGTCACACGAACGATTGGTTCCGAGCGGGCGGCGGTACTGAAGACCAGCGCGACTGCTAGGATTGCTGCCGGCCAGGTCCACAGCTTCAGCCACCGGCCAGGGCGGCGGTCGGCGCGCGCGCCAGTAAACCCAGCTATCAGCAATATCGCACCGGCCAGGAAAACAGGCACGGTAACATAGAAACGCCAGGGCTCCGTATTCTCGCCAATAATAGCTGCGTACACCGGCAGACCCAGCTTGATACCAAGGCCGTACAGCGTGCCCTGCAGGTGGGCAGTTTGGGGAATACCAGAAACGGCGGAGAGCGAGTGAAGCAGCCTCACCGCCAGAGGACAAAGCGCCACAACAGGCAGGGCGGCCGAGACCAGCCAGCGGGGCAGATAGCCAGGTTGGTCGCGACGGGCGACGTCAAACAATAGCAGATAGCCTGGCAGAAGCAGCAAGGCGGCAATGTAGTTGGCCCACAACAGTGCTGCGGCGGACAGACCCAATAGGATATAGTGCCGCCAACGGCCCTCGGTAGCGGCGAGCAGTAGCAGGTAGGCGACTAGCAGAAACAGGGCAGTAGTCATTGCGAAATAGCGGGCCGTGCGCAGGTACAGCAGGCCCAATGGTGAGAGTACAAACAGCCACAGGGCCAGTAGGTCGCTCGGGGGCCGCAGCAGCCGACTGGCCAGCAGCCAGACAAGCACCACTGCCAACAACGCCCACAGAACCGAAAATGAGCGCAGTACCACGTCGCCGGGCCCAAAAATATCGCGCCAGTGCATCAGCAGCCAGTAATAACCCGGAGGGTGGAAAGCATCCCAGTGGATATATTCGGGCTTAGCAATGTGACCGGCGGTGATGCTTTCGTCAAGCCAGAAGTCAGGATGGTCCAGGTTTGCCCACATAAGCGCAGCGAAGGTGATAAACCCTGCCGCAACGGCGAGGGTGCGAAAGCTGGGAATAGTAGGCAGTCGCGTTATTTGTCGCCGTAGGCCAGTCATTATTGGAGACTACCTTTAGAGAGGCTGCCTCAGACTGCACGCCCTCACACAGCATCGTCTCGAGTCCGGCAAATCGCCGACGCTGGGACAGCGATGAGGATCAATCCATAGTGCTGGCATCTACGGGCCGGTCTGAGACTGCCAGGTCGCCTGCGGGCGATCTATGCACAATCACGTGCTTTCGCCAGGTCCCATTGGTGTCAGGAAAGTCAGTGCGATAATGAGCGCCGCGGCTTTCGGTGCGGTGCAGCGCTGTCGCAGCCATCAGCATCCCCACCTGGCACATATTGGCTGCTTCTATCTCGGCCAGTGTCGGGCTGGTGGAAGCGCTGATCTGATCGGCCCACTCAGCAAGCTGTGCCTGCGCTGTGCCCAGACCATCACCGTCGCGGATGATGCCAACCTGCTTCCACATCAACTGTTGTATCTGCGGCTTCAAGTCAGCCGGCGCCGCCGGGATGTGGTTCTGTTTGCAGGCGGCGGCTTGTTGCTCGGTGGCGGCAGATAACGGCTCGGTCTGGGCCATAGCAGCGGCGGAGCGCTTGCCGAATACCAACCCGTCGAGCAAGGAGTTGGAAGCCAAGCGGTTGGCGCCGTGGACGCCGTAGTTAGCACATTCCCCGCAGGCAAACAGCCTGCCAATATCTGTCTGCCCGTGCAGGTCAGTGGCTATGCCCCCCATCATATAATGGGCAACGGGGGTTATGGGCACCGGCTGCTGCTCGGGGGCAAATCCTCGCTGGTGCAGTTCATCGAGAATACCAGGAAAGCGCTGGCCCATACGCTCGGTGCCGAGCGGCCGGAAGTCCAGGTAAACCTGATTGTTCTCGGCCTTCAGCATCTCGCCGTAGACCGCGCGGGCAACGACATCGCGCGGGGCCATCTCTGCCCGCGGGTGATAGCGGCTCATAAACTGCTCGCCGTCGGCGTTGAGCAGCTTGCCACCTTCGCCGCGTACTGCCTCAGAGATGAGAAATTTGGGGTAGCCCTCATCGGCCAGGGCTGTGGGATGAAACTGGATGAATTCCAGGTCCTCGAGGGCGGCGCCAGTCCGGTAGGCCAGAGCAATGCCGTCAGCGGTGGCC
>JALGTD010000232.1 GCA_029821515.1 Candidatus Zipacnadia bacterium
CCCTTTACTTTGGTGATAGTAAGCCGCGTAAACCCTCTACTTAGCTACAACCGCCACCTGCCCCAGCCTCATCTTCCGACTCTTGCTCCGCCTGGGCCAGTCGGTGTCGGCACTAACCAACCCCACTAATACAATTACATGCTAACATATTGGCAGAAGTTTGTCAAGAACTTTTATATGCGAATGGCATTGCCGGTAAGAGGAATAAGTCGGTGGCCGTTGGCATCGGCGAACAGGTCCTTGTTGGGATCAGTCAGCCAGATAGCGTCGCGCTGGTCCTCCGTGATCTGTTGCGGTTCATCGTGAAAACCGAAATGAGGGTTAACAATAGCAGACACAGACCTGCACGATGCACTGTATGAGAAGTTACGTCATTCATTGCTTCACCTCGAACTGTGCCTCCGCCGTTTTGCCGCTCATCACATCGAGTGCCCGCACCTGCCACGTCCCAAGTGGGTCGTTGAGCGCCAGTGTAAAGGTGGCCCTGGTATGACCAGTGAAGGCCAGCAGATTGGCGGCATAGGCGGGGCGGGGCTGACCCGCAGGATCGGTGACCTCCACCCGTACTACATGCGTCGCGCATTCTCCCGAGGTGGCCTGCACCGCCACCTGGCAGGTAACCTCCTGGCCCGGACTGGCTGTGGGCGTCACCCGTAGTTGCAGTCCGGCCACTTCATACGGCGACAACGCCAGCAACGCCGGGCCATGTTCCGCCAGGAGTGTCGGCGAATTAGTGTACCCCAGGAACTGGTGGTGGCGCACATCGTAGCAGAAGGTCGGGGCTGGGAGGCCGACGGTCATCTCGCCTGCACCGAAGAGCACTAGGATACGGATGTCACCCAGGTGCTTGCGGACGACCCGGCCTACGTTGTCACTGAAGGTCTCCGGGGATGTAATGCCCGCCGCGGCCAGTGCCTCGCCGAGTAAGGTGATGTTCTCCAGGGTGGCTCTGGGTGGACTGGCGGGGAAGATGACGGCGTCGGTGGCAAGTCGGGTGGGCAAGCCGCCTTCGCGGGTGACACCGTGCTCATCCAGCTTGCCGCAGTCGTCGTCCCGAACGACGACATTGCCCTCTTTCATGAATGCTTCCACTCTGTCCAGCGCCGCATCGGAAAGCGAAACACACTCCGGCATAATCAATGCCCGGTACTTCGCCAACTCGCCCCGCTCCACCTGATCCTCGTCTACGAAACGGTAGTTGATCTTCAGCGCCTGCAGCAGCGTCGCATAGCCGCGTATAAATCGGTCGAATTCCCCCGCCCAGCGGTACGGGTTGGTCTCGCCACTCGCCGCGCCCCATAACGCCACGACAGCGATCTTGCTGCGGTAGGACTTCAGGATAGCGACCGGCTCCGGCTCAACCTCGGCTTCCATAACCAGCTTGCCTGGGCCCTGCGTGAGGGCGGGGGTGATCTCCCCGATCCACTGAGCGCGTGGCCCCAGGCCGAGAGTGTCGGTGAGGGACTGGTAACCCTCGCGGTTCACGCCATACAGACCAATCATAGTCCCCCCGAAGGTGGGGACCATCCAACACTCATCGGCAATCTTCCCCGCCGAGCGGTCGTAGCCGGTCCACGTCCAGGCGTGGCGGGGCACGCCGAACCAACTGCGCGCCCAGTCGTAGAAACGGGGGTAGGACTGCGCGTAATCCAGGCGGGGCATCAGCAGCGAGAAGAACCCCCCCAGTACGTGATTCTCACTCACCGGATTTACGCCACCGACTGGAATCCCCGGTGCGCCCTCGCGCACCGCCTCCATCATTCGTACAATCCAGTCCACGTAGCTCTGCGCCATAAACACACGAAAGTCCAGCCACGGCGCAATATTCTCCGGGCGTTGTATGGCCCGCGCCACGCGCCAGGGACTCACTTCGTCCCAGCTTGCAAAGTCGGTCTGCCAGACCTGATTGAGCCGATTCAGGTTCTGGTATGTTCTAAGCAGATGTGCGCGGAATTCTCCCAGCGTGTATTCGCTGAAGCAGACTTCGGTATCGCCCAGGCGCATTTCATCGGCCAGACCCAGCGCCAGCGGCGACCAGCGCGCCAAGTTTCGTCCCGCCTCGCGCAGCGCCGGCTCCTCCTTTTCCCAAAAGGCCGGGTCGTGGATGCAGGGATTACGCACACTCTCTTCCTCGCTGGCGGGGAACCCGCTTGCAGTCATCCTGAACGCCAGCGCACAGCGCATCCCGAAGTCGTTGCCCGTCACACACTGCATGCCCGGATACAGCAGATCCGCACCGATCTGCTGCCACAGGCGGACATAGATCGGGTTCAGGTACTCGGTCATCTCCTTGTTATCGAATGCGCTTGTCTCCAGGTGAATGTCATCATAAACCACAGGTTGTTTGACCAGGACGCGCGCCGCAGCGCGGCCTACCAGCTCGCCCTGGGCATTGAACAGCCGGGCGTGAGCCGTAGCCAGGATGCCGGCATCGGACAACAGCGCGATTTCCCGCGTTTGCTCGCTCTCGCCCGGCGCGATGTTGAAGCCAAAATCTTTCCGCGCCAGCAGCCGCTGGTAGGCGCCGTATACCTCCAACTCTACCCGCGCTGGTTGCGCGACCTCGCCTGCGTTAGTGAACGAGAACGTCAGCGGCAGCGTACCGTTCGGCTGAATCGGCTCCTCGGGCAGCGCCAATGCTGCCAGCGCCAGCGGCGATTTTGCCTCGAAGTGGCCCGCGGCGAAGTCCAGGACACGGCCCTGCTCATCCAGCAGGCGCAGCACAGCCCGGTACATCCCGCCTTCACTGCTGACGGGTAGCGCGATACTGATTTCCGAGGTGGCTGGCACCAACTCGAAGGCGGGGAGCTGTCCCTTCTGTTCAAAGGCGTCAAACGGTCCTCGTACGGTCCATTCCAGACTAACACGGTGCGAGTTGGCCTCTCCACCTTCCACCTCAACCGTTGTCTTCACCTCTGCACCCGCCACCGTAGTTTCGGGTACGCTGAATGCAATAATCTTCGGCCGAGCATCCTGTCGTCCCGAAGCGGTCAGCAGTAGCTTAATCCACCGGCTAAACTGGTCCTCCCACCAGGT
>JALGTD010000233.1 GCA_029821515.1 Candidatus Zipacnadia bacterium
CTGGCGCCTGGTCTACCCCTATGGCGGAGGGAGTGGGGTTATGCTGGAAGACTACCCAGCCGTCGAAGTCATCGGGGGGCCCGCAGGCGTAGTAGGAGGCAATGGTACCACTCTCGATTACTTCTCCCAGGAGCTCGATAGAGTAGGTTCCGTCAGGGTTTATGTACATCCCCGTACCCTCCTCTAACACGAACCAGCCGCCGACGAGGTCTGGAGCCAGTACTGGGTGGCGCCGGGCAAAAATGGGGCTTTCCCCTGCGTACGGGTCCTCCAAAGTCAGCAGGTTGGAGCACGGCGAATCGCTGGTGTAGAGGAAGTGTTCAAGTCCTTCTGATGCAACATCCGGCGCCACCAGCAGGTGATTTCCTACTTGCGCTCCGAAGCAGGAGCCAGTGGTCATCTCGCTAATCTGTTGCTCTAAGACACCCAGGTAATATTCAATCGCCTCCAGTGCCCCTGCGCTGCTAATCTGGAGCATCATGAATACACGGCTGTCCCACTCACCAGGAGGTTGGTCATAGGGAGCTCCGAACCACTCGCCGACAACGGCGCTCGGCGGGCCGGCGGCCAACTTCACGAACATCCGGGTTATTTCAACCGTGCCCTGCGCAGTTCCCACCGGCTCCTGACTCACCATAGTAAGCTGCCCGCCCGCCACAACGTAGGTGAAGGAAATCTCCACATCGAGTGGCGGCAGCTCCGGCGGTGGCTCCGGGCACGCCTCCGTCCACACCATACTGCCCGTCCCACTGGCGGCTTGAACCTGACCTGTGCACCACACCTCCTCCGAGCCTACCCATAACTCAGCCTCCCCGCCGCTCTGGATCGATAGCTTAGTTACCTGCGCGGGCACTGCCGCGGGCAAAGCCCCTTCTTCCTCGTCAATGAGCAGCCACTCTCCGACCAGAGCCGAGACAACACCGCCGTAGACCGTCACCGCGCAACTGCCCTCAATACCACTGCTCAACTCCTCGGCAGTGACGGCGCAAGTGCCGACATCCTGGCCGGCAACCCAGCCGGTAGTAGGATTCACTGAGGCGACGCTCGGATCGTCGCTGCTCCATTGCAGATTGCCTATCACTATATTGCGATCGGCGTCGTAGCAGGTCGCGGCAAGCTGGGTTTGGGCATAGCGCATCAGCATCAATTCACTGGGCATAACCTCAACCGATACAACCAGTGCCTCCGTCACCAAGTGGACCAGGGATGTCTGCCCGGCTACTACCGTCACCGGAGCCATGGCCTCAGCAATCACCTGCCCGGTACCGTCATCTGATTCATACGCCAAAGCCCGCACCAGATAGTCGCCGGGCGGTACACCCTTAACGGTCCCCCCCACCTGGGCGCTATCCGAATCCCGTCTTATCACCAGGTCCGGCACAACCGCTTGGGCCGGGGCCGGCAGCGCCACTGCGCCCTGGCTGGCTCCTGGCTCGCCACGTACTATGACGCCGTTGCCGGGCTTGAACGGAATCACCTGGATGCGCACACTGTTAGTGGCCTCAGGCAATTGCTGCGGAGCTGGACCAACCGCCTGCGACTGCTCGGGAAACACCACAGTAACTGAGATCTCTCCGGTCGCGCTGGAGCCTGAGCCTCCGCCACAGCCAGCGATCACCACAGCAACGGCTACCGCCACAATTATTAAGGTAAGCTTTGCACGCTGCATTTTCTATCTAACCCTCCTTAGCACCAACCCAATGCCGATATTAGTCCAAGCTACCGAAGCGCTTGAATGCGCCGATAGCGCCATCCCAGTCGCCGCCTTGTACTCGCCGCACCGCAAAGACGCCGGTCCATCCCTTGTCCATCTCCTGGTAGCCGACCGCCGACCACATCGGATCGTAGCCGTCGCGCTCAGCATACTCCACAAACAGATCCAGCCCCAGCGTCTGGTACATATTGGGGAAGTAGAAGCCGCAGGTCGTCAGCTTGTTATCCGCCGCATCTTCGCCGACCTCAGCATAAAAGTCCAGGTAGCCCGGCCGCACCGGATACGATACATCCACGCTCTCGCCGTCGCCCACGCCTCGTTCGTGGAAGTAGTTGAACCCTATCTGGCCGCTATACAGGGGTAGTCGTAGCCTGCCCAGAGCACCTCCGCCCTCACCACCTGCGACGATCACCCGGTCATAGCTGTCTATCCAGGCCAAATCCACGGTAGCATTGCGGCCCTTGTAACGCAGCCGCGCACCATCAAAAGTGGTATAGCTGAACAGCGAGCCGAGGCTACAGTTGTTCACCGGCCCTTGCACATAGTGCTGCCGGCCGGCAATGATATCAAATTCACCCGCCCGCCACAGACCAAAGCCTTCGCTCAAGGTCGTATGCCACTCTTCGCTCAGGTCACTGTTGATCTGTCCGCCCACCTCCAGGTACAGATTATTGCCCCAAATGCCACTGGCTCGCGCCCGCATCCCACCAAACGAGCCGCCGTTGCACAGTAGCCCGTAGACATCAAGTCGGCTGCGGGGACCATAGAAGTTCCGTCCCAAGGTTGAAGCCGGTTGCGACTGCAAAGAACGGAAGGCCTCAGGAGCAGCCGCCAGCAGCAAGCCGGCAGCGCCACCAGAGCCAGAGGCAGCAGCCGAGCCCGCGCCCTCGACGATTACCTGGATGGCACCGGTTGGCGGGGTAATCGCCCCTGCCGTTAGGTCAGCCTGCCCGGAGCCAATTACCTGCTGCTTGAAGTCGGCGCCCGCCGTGGTGCCGGGAGTGGACTGAACAGCGACGCCACCCTTTATGCCCTCCCACCACGGCGTCAGCGCGCCAGTAGGAAAACTAGCTGGCCAGGCCGGAGAGGCCGGGCCAGGCGCCCCGCTGGGGCCGACTCCGGACTGCTGCTGGTGGCCGACCATGGCGCTGCCCACATTGGTGCTAAACTCAGCTTCTCCGTGCCAAACGGATACCTGCTCCTGCTCGCGGGGCGGATAGACACCGGGCGCGGTCGGGCCCTGGAAGAGCATCTGCGTGCCGCGGACCGCGGCGGTAGCCACTGCACCCTCAACCTGAGCACCGCTGCCCTTAACCACA
>JALGTD010000234.1 GCA_029821515.1 Candidatus Zipacnadia bacterium
TTCCTCGCCCCGATGATGAAGCCGGCGAATACGGTATCTTCGGCTTTCATCTGGGCAACCCCAGCGAGCAGGTAGTCGAAGCGCTGGCCCAAGCCGGCGTGAGGCTGGTCCGAGATGATATGGACTGGGTCAACAGCGAGCCAACAGAAGGCAACTATTCGCTGGCCAAGGCCGAGGCCCGCGCCAAACTGTTCAGTAAGTATGGGATTCAGTGGATTCCGATTCTCGGCTACACGCCCGGATGGGCGGGAATGGAACCAGAAAACGCTACAGGCCGAGCGGCAGCAGCCAGCCACGCCTGGGCTCCGGCAGAAACCACTCACTGGGCCGGTTTTGTCCAGCTTATGACCGATTACTTAGGCTCCCAGACCGTCCACTGGCCTTCAGAGGAGATAATTCCGCGCTCCGAGGCGTTGGCCTCCGAGGATCTGCCCCTGGTCAACCGCTGGGAAATCTGGAACGAAGTTGACCAGGCCTTCTATTACGGCTACTGGGGAAGATATCTGGACTTGCTACGGATTGCCTACTGCACTCTGAAGAGAAGCAACCCTCGCAACATTGTGCTGTATGGCGGGTCGTGCGGGCACTGGACTGAATTAGGCAGCACTTACCACGCCAACTGCAAATACTACTTCGACGAGCTGGCCTTCCACGGGGGCGGTTCTGACATCAGCAAGGCCCTGGAAATCTACTACACCGGTGCTCCCCAAATCGGCAATGGCTACGGAATATTCCACCCCTCCAGTCACACCGAGACATATCCTTCGGCGCCCGCGCCGCTGACGGAAGCTCAATATATGATCCGCCTGTACACCACCTTGAAGAAATGGCAGGAGCACACCTGGTGTGTATTTCACGGAGGGCGAGTGGTAGCAGTGGCCGACCCCAATTCTTCGGCACTGATGTGGCAAAAGAATGGCCAACTAATCCCGAACGCCAAGTATGTGGCGTTTGCCGTGGCCCGATGGCTACTGTCCAATGCTACCTATGTGGGGCCGATTGACTTAGGCGAGACAGTTGAAGCCAATCTGTTCCTTAAACACGGCAGACCGATGCTCATCTGCTGGTCTGACGAAAATGCAACGGTCAATATCGCTCTGGCCAACGACGCACATTACTATGATGAGATGGGTAAGAGGTTTCCCATGCCTGGACAGGGCATCACCTCACCAGTGACGCTGACGGCCAGGCCACTCGTAATTTATGGCGTGGAGTATCACTATCTGGCGCAGGCAATTCGCAATCAAGCTGAAATCTATCTGACCACGCAGCAGGGTTTTGTGACCGACCGTCCCTTCGGATATATCGGCCCTCTGGAGAAGGATGCGGCCTGGGCCTGGTCGGACTGGCCGCGGCAATTTCGCCGCGCCATCGAGTGGGCCACGGATATGTGCGATCAGCGGCCACGAGTTGGGCCCCGCGCCCTGGGCATCCCCCAGATGGTAACCCACGGTCAGCTTTACCGTACCGTGCGCAAGTGCACGCCAGCCGGCTACGTCTACGGGCCTACTCATCATATCGTCTATCGGCTTGAAAGTCTCACTGAATGGCTGGGGCGGGTGGCTGACGCCCGCGATCGTGCCTGGGAGATGTACAACCCTCAGTCGCAGTTCACCGACAAGTTGCTCAAGCGCATGCAGCAACTCCAGACGCGAATTACGACAAACGGACTAAACTATCCGCTGGCTCAACAATCCCTGGATCGGGCTCAACGGCAGATTGACCGGGCTGTTCAGCACCACGACGGGGGCGCCTATCGCGCGGCAACTGGTCTGCACAATACCGCCGTGCTACTGTCAAATCTGGAACAGCCCAAACTATTGAAGATATTCGCGGTGGCCGATTTTGTCACGGCTACCCAGTTGGTCAAGGGGCTGGCCCTGCCGCCAGGCGTCGAACACAACCTGCGGGTCACAGTGTACAACTATACCGATCAGGCAGTATCCGGCCAGATCACCTGGCACTTGCCCGAGACCTGGAGTGAATCAACTATCACCAAGCTTTTCACTGTTCCTGCCGGGTGGTACAGTGAGCCGATTGATTGCTTGGTGACAATCCCCGACGAGCCCAAACCCTGGGTGGAAAAACAGGGCTGGACCTCAGCAGGACAAGCCACTCTGCACTTGCCCGAGCCAATCGCGGTGCAGTCCGACCTGAAGCTGTCTGGCCAGCTCGACGACGGCCACAGCCTGCTGGATATGCACTATGATGTCCTGGTCGGAGAGCCAATCATTGATTAGTCCGCCAGCAAGCCTTTGTTGACACCAACCCCAGCTCGATCCTCACTTGCAAGCCAGCCTACTTCCTGATAGAATTGTCTGTGGGTGGTCAGTGTCAGGTTTATATAACCACCGGGAAATCCCCGCCGCTATTAGTAATGTTATCGGGAGCAGATTGTTATGGCATTTAAGCCGTGTATTGGTCTGGAAGTGCACGCCGAACTGGACACTGAATCAAAGATGTTTTGTCGCTGTCGGGCTGAGTTTGGGGCCGAGCCGAACAGCCGCTGCTGCCCGGTCTGCCTGGGCCTGCCTGGCTCGCTGCCGGTGCCTAATAAGAAGGCAATTGAATATGTCATCCGCACTGGTCTGGCGCTGGACTGCCAGGTCGCTGAGCGCTGCCGGTTTGCCCGAAAGAACTACTTCTATCCTGACCTGCCCAAAAACTTCCAGATTAGCCAGTACGAGGAGCCACTGACCTATGGCGGGCACATTGACCTGGAGGTCAACGGCCAGCCCAAGCACATTCGCATCCGCCGCGCTCATCTGGAAGAAGACACTGGCAAGAATATTCACCTGCCCGACGGGCGTACCTTGATTGACTACAACCGCTGCGGTATCCCCCTGATGGAGATTGTCACCGAGCCGGACTTTACCAGCGGCGTCGAGTGTCGGGAATATCTCACCGAGCTGCGCTCGATTCTACGCTACCTGCAGGTCTCGACGGCAAATATGGAAGAGGGGGTAATGCGCGCCGAGCCGACCGTCAACCTGATTGACGAGTCCAGTGGCGAGGCTACGCC
>JALGTD010000235.1 GCA_029821515.1 Candidatus Zipacnadia bacterium
CATTCTGCACTTGGGCACAGTAGCCGAGGGCGAAATCAATCAAGACGATATAGTTACTGCGCGTGTTGATGAGGAGCGTCGCAACGCTATCCGCCGTCATCATACAGCTACTCACCTGCTGCAGGCAGCTTTGCGCAAGTTCCTGGGCGAACACGTGCGCCAGTCCGGGTCGCTGGTCGCTCCCGACCACCTGCGCTTTGACTTCACCCATCATGAGGCGGTGGGCGCTGATATACTGGAAAAAGTCGAGGACCAGGTCAACGCCTGGATTATGGCCGACCTGCCGGTGACCTGCACCGAAAAGCCACTCAAAGAAGCCAAGGCCGAGGGCATAATCGCTCTGTTCGGAGAGAAGTACGGCGATGTGGCGCGAGTCGTGGAGGTTAAGGATGACGATGAACGTGTAAGCGCCGAACTGTGCGGAGGCACCAACTGCAGCCGCACGGGCGAGATCGGCTCACTGCGCATAACCGATGAAAGCAGCGTGGCGGCTGGTATCCGACGGATCGAGGCAGTCGTCGGCCAGGCCGCACTGCAGCGGGCGCGCGCATTGGAAGCAGCGCTTACCGAGGCAGCTCAACAGCTCAGCACCACTCCTGAAGAGCTTCCGGCCCGCCTGGCAGCGCTTCAAGACCAGATCTCTGAGCTGGAGAAGCAACTCCGGCAAGCCCGCCAGATGCAGGCAACCAGCAGCATCTCCGATATTCTGGAGAACGCTGTGACGATCGGCCCCGTCACTCTGGTCACTGCGCGGATTGAGGGGGCTGACGAAGAAACATTGGGCACAGTTGCCGATGAACTCACCGCTCAAGCGAAAAACAGCGCCGTCTGCCTGGCCGGAACTCAGGACGACGGCGCAACTCTAATAATCAAACTGGGGAAGGATGCTGTCAATCAGGGCGTGAATGCCGGTGATCTCATGCAGATCCTCGCGCCGCTGGCCGGCGGAGGGGGAGGTGGCGGTGCGAGCTTTGCCCGTGGCGGAGGCAAAGCCAGCAAGATTGATGAGGCCTTTGCCGGTCTACGTCGTTTCCTTGAAGAACAGGTCACTGGTGAGGATTCTGGATGAAAGTAATCGGCCTGGACCTGGGTACCAAGCGAATCGGAGTGGCGGTAAGTGACGAGCGCGGCGGGATTGCCCGGCCGTTAGCCACTCTGTCCGCCGACCGGCCCGCTGGCGAAATAATAGCAGACGTATTGAATCTCGCTGATCAGCACAATGCCCGAAAAATTGTCATAGGAATGCCGACCAGCCTGAGCGGCGAGGCGGGGCCGGCTGCTCAGAAGGCCGCCCAGTTCGCCCGGGCTCTGGCTGCCGAGACCAGTCTTCAGGTCATCACCTGGGATGAGCGCTTAACGACGGCGCTCGCCGAAAAGGCTATGATCAGCGCCAATGTCCGGCGTCGCCAGCGCCGCCAGAAGATTGATAAAGTGGCGGCCACTTTGATTCTGCAAAACTATCTGGACGCACACGCTAATGAGCAAACCAATTGAGGGGGCGGCCCGGAGGCCGACGCGCCAGCGGGCACGTGTCCTGATATTGCTTGTGGTGCTGACCGTCGGCTGTAGCGCTGCGGGTTATCTATGGAGCCTAAGCCCAGCCGCGGCTGGTCACAACGCAGCAAAATCCATAATTCACATCGAACCAGGAGCCAGTCTGAGCGATATCGCTGCCCTACTGAAAAGTCACGGTTGCCTGCGCTCAGCGTTGGCCTTCAAGCTACACGCGATAGTGACGGGCCAGGCCTCCGAACTGAAAAGCGGGACTTATGAAGTCTCGCCGACGATGTCTGCGCCGCAGTTGATCGCAATGCTGGCTGAGGGCCGGCAGTTTACCGTCACAGTGACGATACCCGAGGGGTTCACTCTTGTCCAGATTGCTCAGCGAATAGCAGAAGCAGACGTGGCTAACGAGCAGCAGTTCCAGACAGCCGCCAGTGCTCAGGCAGTTGCAGAGATATTGCAGTTGAATCTGCCCGAGGATGTGCGCAGCGCTGAGGGCTATCTGTTTCCAGAGACATACCAATTTACACTGGGCACTCCACCACAGAAGCTCGTCGCGCAGATGGTCGGCGAGTTTGAAAAACGCTTCGTCAACAAGTTCTGGGAGCCCTTGCCCTCAGAGCAGCGCTGGGGGAGCCTCCACCAGATAGTCACGCTGGCGTCGCTGGTAGAAGAGGAGGCGCAGATCGAATCCGAGCGGGCGCTGATTGCTGGCGTGCTGAAGAATCGTCTGGCGCGCGGGATGCGCCTGCAGTGTGATGCCACAGTGCAATATGCGCTGGGCAAGCATCGCCAGAGACTGACATATTCTGACTTGCAGATCGACTCGCCATACAATACATATCGCTACGCGGGTCTACCGCCGGGGCCGATATCGAGTCCCGGTCTGGACTGCCTGCGGGCCGCGCTCGAACCCGCACAGACCAAAAGCCTATTTTATGTCTCCCGTGGTGACGGTAGCCATATCTTCTCTCGTACCTACCAGGAGCATCGGGCGGCCATCCGCCAGGTGCGCAAGCAATCGGAGAGGTAGCCAGTGCTGGAAAGCTTCTGCCCTGACCAAATTGCGACACGTCTGGAGAATATTGACCAGCAGGCACTGCTTGACCGGGGAATCAAGGCCCTGCTCATTGATGTGGATAACACGCTAGTCAACTGGCGAGACGCCCAGATACCGCCCGAGCGTCGTAGATGGATCGAAGAGGCCAAAACTCGCTTTGCACTATGCCTGCTCAGCAATACCATTACAGTGCAGCGGGTAAAGGAGCTCGGACAAAGACTGAGCCTGCCCGCGGTGGGGCGCTGGGGCTGGGGCCGCAAGCCGTTCAGCGGCGGATACCGGGAAGCCTTGAAGTCAGTCGGCGCTCAACCATTAGAGACAGCCATGATCGGCGATCAGCTTCTCACCGATATTTTGGGCGCTAACCGTCTGGGAATGTACACAATAATGGTGCACACCTTAAGCGATTCCGAATTCTTCGTCACACGC
>JALGTD010000236.1 GCA_029821515.1 Candidatus Zipacnadia bacterium
TTAATTCACTCTCTGCTGCCCCTATTGTTTGTCGGTGAGCGTAGCAACTGCGGATTCACTCGAGGCAGTTGAAGTAAGTCAAGTCTGCCCCGAAGTTCTCCATTGCCACTACTTCGTCGCCTCGCAAGCGCGCGCGGATGGTGCGGGTACGGTGCTCCAGAGCCATTTCCTGTTCGGGGAGCGGGAAGTTGATGGTTATCGTCCGCCCGACAGGTGGTTGAGCAAAGAACAAATATGCTCCAGTTGCAATTGGGTTCTGATTGCTCCCCTGGATGCTGAGGTATTCTGGCTTAGCCCAAGGAGGTATTCGCACGAACAGCGGCGCGGAGCGCTTGACCGTTATGGTCAAGGAGTCGTGAGTATAGGGCGATTGGACATTGAGCATTTCCGTCTCGTGGTCAAACAACAAGTTGACATAGTGGCTCAGTCCATCGAAACGAGTTACTTCGCGATATGCCTCACACAGTGAACCCACCGCGCCGCCGACTATGTCCATGTTGAAACTGACTCTTTCTACGCCAATCGGCTGGTGGCCATAGATGGCGGGTAATCCGAAGGCCCCGAGATGTCGCTGTGCGACATTGTGTTTGCCGTCCTCCCCCTCGGGATTCGGCGGCTCCTCAATGAACGAAATGTCGCGCAACTGGCAGGGCAGCAGGTGGCCTCGGAGAATGCGTTCAGCGTCGTGGTAGCATTCCGCATAGCCCCACCGTCCCAGAATCAGCGCAGTCTCCAGGATGTCGCCGGTATTGTTGGCCTCGCCACGCTCTGGCGGCGAGTCGAGGCTGGCTCCTTCGATAGACCAGCCCAGCTCATCCCGCACTTCCCCAAGGCCGGTGTCGAAAAAAGTCTTTACACGATTCATCAGCGTCGAATCAGTGGTCAGATCAGCTAATTGAGCCAGGGAAGACATTACACAGGTGACGGAGTGTACGTGGGTCCCAAAGACCGCCGGGTCGAATGTGCCCTGTTCGGTGAAGACCTCTGCTATTGCCTTCTCTTTAAGCAATATGGCCAGTTGCAGCGCTGGGCCGTAGCCGGTCGCGCGGTATAACTTGACCAGGGGCCCGATCGAGCGCGCCAGGCCCGTGATGAACTCGGCACTGTTACACTCCGTCCCCCAGTGCCCTACGTTTAACCCCATCTGGTCCGTGAGGCGACCAACATCCCAGCCACTGTCTGGAGACCAGTATTCGAAGATGGCGGCGATGCTCGCTTCGACCAGTTCGCGCGCCCGAGCTGAATCACGGTACTTGACCAGTGCATATAGCGCATGGAAGCCCTCGCGGCAGTTGTGAGGAATGAAGTTCACCAGTGGGCCGCCGATTTCGTCGCGGTTGAGAGGCAGGGGCACCGGGCCCTTATATGAGAAGAACGCCGCCCGGGCGTGTTTTTCAATGCACTGTTCATCGATGCTAATACCTGCAACGTCCTCGGCATTGAGCAGCGCGTTGAGATGACGGCCGGGGATATGCGCCTCGGAGCAGCTAGAAGTGAAGCTGAGCTGGGCTACGGGACGGACACTTGATGCCATGAAGGGTATGTCGTTATCGTCGGCATTGAATACGTTGCACATCGTCCGGCAGCCCAGCTCAATAGCTGCCCGTATGTCGGTCGTGTTAACATTGCTGAGTTTGGCCATTGTAAAGCTCTCCCGTAGACGCATGTATTACATACTAACTATATTATTCGTGCTGAGTTGCGCTTCGTCCTCCCAGTCATCAGTCTTTACATGTTGACTGCACAGGTGTTATAATCACTGTGGTGCTTGATTATGCGGATTATGGGCATTGACCCCGGACTGCAGTGCACCGGCTACGGCGTCATTGACCAGATTGATACTCACCGGTATCGGCTGGTGGAGGGCGGTGTTGTCGCCACCGAGTCAGACTGGCTCCTGGAGCAGCGGCTTTCCGCCATCTTTGAAGGTATCGCTGAGGTTATGGCGGAGTTTCAGCCCGACATCGCAGTAGTCGAGAAGCTCTACTCCAAATATCGTCACCCGCGCACGGCTATTCTGATGGGCCACGCCCGCGGTGCTATCTATCTGGCGGCAGCCCGCAGTTCTGTGGAAGTGGCAGCCTATCCCGCCTCCCAGGTGAAAAAGTCGCTGACCGGCAATGGCCGTGCTACTAAGGCGCAGGTCGCAGCCATGGTCACCCAGCTCCTGGGGCTGGATGAGACTCCCAGTCCCGCTGATGTTACTGACGCGCTGGCCCTGGCGATTTGCCACGCCCGGCCGGCACCCCAGCAGGGCGGCCACCGCGAGCTACCCGAGACTGTCCGTGCGGCCCTGGCCCGTGATCGGTAGGAGATGCGTCGCGCCGTCGTAGGGGCGCTGCTTGCTGCGCCCTGGTATCCTGGGAGAAAGGGTTAGGGATGAGATCGCCGTTTCTCTTGACGCACGATAAGGAGGTGTTCTTGAACCTATGATCCGGCGTATCCGCGGCGAACTGCTCAGCATAGATTTCCAGTCCGTGCTCATTGATGTATGCGGGATTGGCTACGAGGTGGAGGTGCCTGAGCCGGTGCGTGAAGCTATGTCCGATCGCGGCCTGGGCAGCACCGTTGAGCTTTTTACCTATCACTACCTGCAGGAGGAGGCCGCCCGCATAACGCCGCACCTGATCGGCTTCCAGACCGAAACCCAGCGCGATTTTTTCCAGCGGCTGCTGGAGGTGCCCCGAATCGGCCCGATGGCGGCGCTGCGCGCATTTGTGCTGCCGGCCGGTCGCCTGGCCCGGGCAATTGAGGTTGAAGATATTGATGTGCTCAAGTCTTTACCCGGAGTCGGCCCGCAGCGTGCCCGGGATATGATCGCCCGGCTTAAGGGCAAGCTCGGCGAGTTCGTGGACGTCGCCGAGCTGCCGGAGGTGGAGCTGGCCGGCCCGCGCAGCGACACCGAGGCCGACGCGCTGGAGGTGCTGATGCAATTGGGCCTGTCGCGCGCCGACGCCTTGCACAGCATCATTGCCGTCA
>JALGTD010000237.1 GCA_029821515.1 Candidatus Zipacnadia bacterium
ACAAAGCGCACACACTTTCCAAGCAGTTATGAGGTCCGAATTCCGGAAAGCCGCAGCCCTCCCAGATGTTAGCGGGGTTCTCCGTTCTGTCTTATGCTGCTGCCAGCAGGTTATTGGCTTCCTCATACTGTTCAGGGCGGCCAATATCAAGCCAGAACCCCTCAATGGGATAAGCCAATACCGGCGAGCCGTTATTGCACAGATTTTCTATGACATCGGTCATCTGGTAGGGCTGGCCGTCTGGTATGCAGTCTATGGCTTCAGGACTGAGCACAGCTATCCCCGCAAAGATGTCATATTCAAGTTCAGGCTTCTCTATGATGCCCGAAATCCGACCACCGTTGGATTGCAGAACGCCATAGTGGACCTTCACCGAGTGAGGCACTGTGCACACCGTTAAGACTGGCTTATACTTTTTATGTGAATTGTAGATGTCGGCAAATGACGCTTTCGTCAGTATATCGCCGTTGACCACTAAAACTGGTCTTCCATCACGAAGCCCAATCAGCTTCAGCGGGCCGGCGGTACCCAGGGGCTGCTGTTCATGCGAGTAGCAAATATTGACCCCGGAACTAGAGCCATCTCCGAAGTAGGACTCAATCATCTCCCCCCTGTAGCCGGTAGCGATATGGATATCCTGAAAGCCATCGCGCCGAAGCTGTTCAATTATGAGCTGGAGAATAGGTTTGTCACCGACCGGCAACAGCGGTTTAGGAACCGATTCGGTTAGAGGGCGCAGGCGTCTGCCCTCTCCTCCAGCTAGAATAGCTGCCCTCATTGTTATCCCCCTCCGGTCACATAGTCATCAGGATTGTATAAGGACAATCTGTTGGCGATCCACTCAATTGTAGTCTGCAGGCCTTCATCCAGGTCCACGTGCGGCTGCCAATCCAGTAGTTCTGCGGCTTTGGTATTGTCAGAAAGAAGCCGCTCGACTTCACTCGCGGGCGGCCTAATCCTGGTTGCGTCAAAGACCAGCTCGGCATCGCGGCCTACTAGCTGAATAATCCGTTCGGCAAGATCACCGATGGTAATGTCCTGGCCGTAGCCTAGATTTATCGTCTCACCTTCAACATCTTCGGCCTGCGCGGCAGCGATGAGACCGGCCACTGTATCAGAGACATACGTCAGATCCCGACGGGGATGGGTTGCCCCCAGGTATACTTCCTCGCGCGTCAGTGCCTGCGCAGCTATGGTTGGAATTACTGCCCGATCGGACTGCCGGGGACCATAGGTGTTAAACGGTCTTACTGTCACCACGGGTAACTCGTAAGAGAGATGAAACGACTCGGCCAGCTTATCAGCCGCAATCTTAGAGGCCGAGTACGGCGACTGGGCGCACAGCGGGTGTTTCTCATCTATGGGAACATACTCAGCGGTCCCGTAAACCTCGCTGGTGGAGGTATGAATTACTCGTTGCACTGCTTCGTCGCGGGCAGCCAGTAGTATATTCAGTGTCCCCTCGATATTTGTTCTGACCACATCTCTGGGGTACGCATAAGAATAGGGGATCGGAATAGTTGCCCCCAGGTGAAAGATCACATCCACACCCTCAACAGCATTGCGCACAGCTTCGGGGTCGGTCAGATTTGCGCTTATTATCTCTAAGCTCTGCTGCAATTCCCGAGGCAACATTCTTAGCAGACCAGGATCGTTTCGCGAGTTGTAGCGGACAAAGCAGCGCACTTTTGCCGCCTGGCGCACGAGTTGCTCAGCAAGATGGCTACCGATAAAGCCGCCGGCTCCGGTTACAAGTACGCTACTGTCTTTCAGGTCCATTTGTGCCTCGGTAGTGCTGTCAGGAATAGTTGAGAAAGCCCATTTTCAGGTAAGCCACAGTCAGCAGCAGGTAGACTACGACCACCATAACCAGGGCCTGCGGCCACCACAACGACGAACTGACAATTCCTATGATGCCCAAAACAGCCGCCATCGCATACGAGCCTAGAGCCACTTCTCGTTGCGAGAGATAATAACGGCTGATGAGTTGGTTATAATAGTGTCCTAAATCTCCACTGAACACTGACTGCCGATGGATAGTGCGCCGAATCATACACGAGAGCGTATCAAAGATGGGAAGTCCCAGAACAATTACGGCAGCAAAGAAAACGGAGAGGCGCTCGACTCTTGTTATCATTGTCAGAGGGATTACTGCAAGCGTAAAGCCAATAAACAGGCTGCCAGCATCCCCCATAAACAGCCGTGATGGATAGAAATTGTACACCAGAAATCCGGCGCTGGCTCCACAGACGGCTGTTGCCAGTACTGCCATATTTTGGGCTCCGTGACTCCAGGCAATTATCCCCAGTGAGGCGGCGGCCAGCAGCGATATGCCGGCGGCCAGCCCATCCATCCCGTCAATGAGATTAACCGCATTAGTCACACCCAATATCCACAGCATAGAAACAGGCAGGCAAATAGCCAGCGGAAACACCTGCAGATGAATACCGGCCGCCATCACGGCAACGGCGGTGGTCACTTCCAGGCTCATTTTTCCGTACCAGGGCAGACGGGCGATGTCGTCCAAAAGTCCCGCCACGCACAGCGCCCCACCTCCCGCACTTATTACCACCACTGGCCAGATCGAATTGATGGGGCTGGTACCTATCAATACAGTGGTAATGCCCGCGACCAACACTGCTGCACAGATCGCTATACCCCCGGCAGTGGGCGTTGGCCTTATATGTATAGTAGAGCCCTCCGCTGCGGGCCGCGCGACGAGTCCACAGCGTATAGCCATCTTGGTGCATACTGGGGTCAAAGATAGGGCCACCACGATTGATACCAGGCCCGCCAGCATCATAGGCATAACACTACATCCCCCCGAGCCGGCTGGATTCTTCCGCCACTTCGCCCATTTTGATAGACGCTTAACTGAACCATCCTTGCACCCATAGATGCTGTCACGCGCTCGCTTTCCTAATCCTCTTCGCTGGAATAATAGTACGAATACCGTCCTGATTCTTTGG
>JALGTD010000238.1 GCA_029821515.1 Candidatus Zipacnadia bacterium
CTCGGGCGTGTAATCCTTGCCGTCAATGGTGTGTTTTTTGCGACTTCCCATCTCCCGCTTGACCGAGGCTACTGTCCGATCAGGATTCAGCACCATCTGGCGCTTGGCTGACTGACCAACCAGCCGCTCGCCATTCTGGGACACCGAGACAACTGAAGGGGTCACCCGTGCACCCTCGGGATTAATGATAACCTGCGGCTCACCCGCCTCCAGCACCGCCACACACGAGTTGGTTGTACCCAGGTCAATACCGATAGCTTTTGCCACTGTAATTCACTCCTTGTTCGAGTAATACATAATGGTACGGCAGGCAAAAATAGCTTGCCCACCGAATTTCACTGACCCTATTGTACACCTTTAGTCTGGTATTGTCAAGGTCTTTTACTTCAATACATTAAACCTCACTATCAATGACGAGTTGGCGCCGGCTTTTGTTCGGGCCTAACTTGATTGCTACAAAATAATGTTTCATATACTACCGAGGATTATCGGAAACCACTACATTGACATCAAGCCTCCCTTATAATACGGTAGACTTCGCAACAGCCCTAAAGGTATGGTATGAGTAAGCCAATAGATAACGTAGGATCAGCTACCAGTGTACAGTTAGCTTAGGCCGAACGGACTAAGCACCAGGTGAATGGTCTTTACCATTTTTTCTTCAATATCGTCTGAACTCACAACAGCCAGATATCTTGCTGGACAAGGAGGTCGGTCGCAGTGCAAAAACTGTGTGCAGCGACAGTACTGTTGGGTGCGTGCCTGGTGTATATTAGTGGGTGTGGCGGGGCTTTGACAGCCCCAGTTGATGAAACTGGCGTGTTTGCGATGACGGATGGAGGCGACAATGAATTTCAGTTCCACGACACCAGCGGGGACCCTGCAATGTTCCACGACTGTACCGTTGAATTTGATCCCTATGCCGCTCCCGGCGGGGTGAACCCATCAGTGGTTGCCACTGGTGAAATAACGGTGAGAGGATATACTGGGGGTACGACACTTTACAGGTGGGAAGGCGTGTACACGAAAGATGCCAGTCATCACTGTGTCGCCTCAGACCTCTCGCTGGTGCAGCCGAATACTCCTCTGAGCTCTATGGACCTGGAGATCACCCTATGGACTAGTGACAGCCTTACGGGTGTGGCTACCGAGGCATATAATGGAAACCCCGCACCGCAGCAGCTATTCAATGGGACTCGAGCGAACCCGTAGGTTGCGCATGGGGGCGTCTGCGCAAATATCACGTAGAGCGCAAACAAGGATCAGGCTGAAGCCGTTCGCCGGGAAACAGCACCTGCACCACCCCAGAACGCACTTTCCGGACCGCTGGAGGCTGCCTGGGCAGCGAAATACATGTACTCACGGGCGGGAGCATAGATGACGAAGTGCAAGGGGAGCGACTCACAGTTACCAGCAGCGGGGGCCGACCAGCAATAGGGCCGAGCTTTTCAGCAGGCGATTGAGGCAGCCACACACACGAATTAGACTTATTGCACCATCTTGACCGTCCACAGCCCGGTCTCCGGCGAGAGGGGATCGCCGGCGGAGCCGGGGATGGTATACTCTATGAACCGGCCGTTGATGGCATAGGGCGTCTTCTTACTGTTAATTGACTCGATGTAGAACGCGCCAAATGCGTGAATCTGGAACTCTGCGCCTGTTCCAGTTCCGCCCAGATATTCAGCCATTGGGACAATTATAATGCGGGGATTGTCGTCGTGGAAGCTGTCAAAAGTGTCCTCGGTCCACGGCTCCCACATCGCCCGATCCATCCGTGCTAACCCGTCTGGAGAGGTATTTAGTGCCTTTGCCCACTGCCCGACGGCGACACCGGTTCGCGCGGTGAGCACGTCGTCTACGCTCACGTAGTTGGCCACCATATCTTCGTGGGGTATTTGATAGCCCCGCAACAGATCCAGGAAGAGGTTAGTGTCGCCCGACGGCGGTTCCAGCCAGCCAAATGAACCAGGGATATTCGCGCAATGCGGCCCGTCAGCCATGAGCAATTGCTGTTCCTGTCCGTACTCATAATCAGTTTGATAGCTGATCCACATCGGGCAAATGGGCACGCCGCCCACGGGCATACGCACGACTGTGCAACTCCGGGGGATTGTCGTCCCCTCCACGCCCAGCACCGGCGCGAAAACATAATCAACGGGGACGTGGGCGGTGACGCGCATACCCCACGCATAACTACCTAGCAGGCCGAAGTCCGGGATAGTGTCATTCGCGCCCCAGAAGGTAATGTCGCCGTCATCCGGCGAGCAACCCGCGGTAAATCCGCCCAACGACTCGTTATTAACAGCCACCAGGCTCAGTGCCACGCTCTGTGCCATGGTGTATTCGGGTAGCTCCTGACCACCCCCCAGTGCGGCGGCGTCGGCCACATCCTGGGCAACCTGCGCCGCGATGACCAGTTGGCCGATGTCCACTGTCAGAGCAGCCATCCCCAACAGCGCGACCAGCGCCACCAGCACCCAAACCATGACTACGCCACGTTCTCTGTGCTTATTGCTGGCATTCACTATCGTTCACCTGCCGTCACAGTTGTTATCGGCTCCGGACCAGCCGAGCTAAAATAAATATCAAATCTGTCGTTCCTGAGCTACTATTCGACGTCACGCTACACACTTTTCCCATCAGGTAAACTCCCGACAGACGCACACACCGATTATTGGCAGAACAAGACTGTCGTGTCCAAATTGGCTACCAATAATAGCTGGAAGCACAGAGAAAAAGCGAAGACTGGCCAACCACATTGGCCAGTCTTCGCATGACTATATCTCCCAGACCACCCCTGCGACTCAACAGTCGGCACCACCCCAGCGCTCAGGGCTAGAGCTGACTGGCGTCTACGATCCGGCCCTCTTTAATAGAGAGCTTAGCCGCTTCGAGCAAGGCGTAGGTCCGGCGGACGTCTTCCCCCGAGGCCTCTGGCTCTCGGTCTTCCAGCACAGCCGAG
>JALGTD010000239.1 GCA_029821515.1 Candidatus Zipacnadia bacterium
CGCTTTTCTGAGCTACCGGATGTGCTCACTGAGGCGCAGGTAGAGCAGGTGGACGGTATTCTCATCGACACCGGAATCTCAATGGACCAGATGCTCGATGTGAACCGTGGCTTTAGTTTCCATAGTAGCGATTCACTGGACATGCGTATGGACCGTCGCCAGAAACTAACTGCCTACGATGTCGTAAATCACTACTCCCAGGGACAGCTTTATAAAGTCCTTAGGCTTACCGGGAGGCAGCGGGAGGCAAGAAAGGTGGCATCGCGGATCGTGTCGTTCCGGGAGGGGGGCGGCCCGATCCCGAGTACTGCTCAGCTCGCAGAACTGATCGCAGCAACTATCGCTCGTCCAGGTCGGGGAAAGCAGCGGAACCCGGCCGCTCGGTATTTAATGGCGATACGAGTCGAAGTAAATGATGAAATAGATGAGCTGCGCCAGGGGTTGCAGGTTGCGGTCGAAGCTCTTCAGCCAGCTCGGGGACGCCTGGTAGTTCTAACTTGGGCGGGTCACGAACACGGGCTGGTTCGGCGTGAGCTTAGACGTCTGCACGACCCTTGTACTTGTCCTCCCGCCCTCCCCTGTCGTTGTGGCAAACAGCCGCTCATTGACCTGCTGGTAGGCAAGCCATTAAGCCCAGATGAGGCCGAGGTGCGCCGCAATCCCGCCAGCCGTTCGTGTCGGCTCCATGCCGCGCAGGCCCTGGGAGTCAACAAGTAGTCCGACGGACATAAGCCGGCCGTGCGAGGTAGGTGAAGCAGAAGCTACCAGTATAGAAGGTGGGTACCACTCACAGCAACGTTGAACCTGACATCAACACACTGACAGCAAACCCGATCGCAGTCACACTAACCTGCATTATACACAATTTAATGCAGGAAATCAAGTACTTGTTAAACCAGCGTTTGAAGCTACAGCTTGTCGCAAGGCTCGCAGCACGGTACCCACCTTCTTCTCACAAAGGTTGCTTCTATCTTTCGGGCTGGATTTGATACCGTAGGAGGTCTTGCCAGTGGGCAATGATTGGGTGCGGAGCAATAAGCCCACCGCACCGCGGCGCGGCGGCAGGCACATAATCTGGTGGGAAATCATCTGGCCGGGTCTGATTATCACGTGCATCGGCCTGGCCAGTATTCTCTTTCTGATTTCCTGTGCCCGCGTGTCAGTTATTGAATTGCAGACGGGCAATCTGCGCCGCCAAATCGACAAGCAGATGAGCAGACAGCACCGACTTCGCCAGCAGGTGGCCCAGCTACGCGATCGGGCGCGGTTACGCGAGTTTGCCGCTGAGGCAAATATGGTTTTCGAGCCTGCCGATACTGACATAGTGCAACTGCCTACTCTACCTGAGCAGCAATGCAGCATCTCGCCCCTGACTCCCCAGCCTGACAGCCTCGTCAGCCGGCCCGAGCCGCAGCCGCCTTCTGATGATGATACTGTCGTTGCCAGAGCGTTTTGAGGATTGCGGCAGAGCCGTTGGGCGATTGATAATATGACCCCTTCGGCACGGTTCTAACTGCGGGTTGCGAAGCCATCACGTACTGCTCGGAGGCCTCGGTGGTGAAGACTAATCGTGCTACTAACAGTATGGCTGACCCACGAGCGGGCAGCTATGGTAACTTCCCTGACAACTACCTGTTACGGGTGATGCTGATCATCATTGTTATCGTGGCGGCAGGGCTATCCGCGCGTGTGATCTACATTCAGGTTATCCACCGCCCCCATTTTCTCCAGGTAGCCCAACTCCTCAGCTCTCCCAATCAACCCCTGTACGGCCAGCCCGGTGCCATTCGTGATCGCCAGGGCCATATTCTTTCAGATAGTATAATTACTGCCTCCGTTAAGGCTGATCCCAAGCTAATACAGCAGTCCGAGAATATCAGGGCTGCCAGTGAGTTTCTCAGTGAGCAATTGGATCTGCCCGCCAAGCAGATTGAAGAGAGGATCAGCAGCGACCAGGGTTTTGTCTATCTCAAGCGCCGCGTGTCCCTAGCTGTATCCGACAGGATTATGGCGAAGGGCCTGACGGGCATCTCGCGCGATCTGGAGTACAAGCGGGTCTATCCTGAAGGGGTTGTGGGATGTCATCTGCTGGGCTATCACAGCAGCGATCATCGTCCCCTGGGCGGGTTGGAATACCAGTACCGCTTTGTCATTGAGGGACAGGCTGGTACGCCACGGCGTAACCAGGATGCGTGGGGGCGCACCATCGTGGGTATGGAAAACCAGCCGGCGTTACCACCAGTGCCCGGCAAGGACCTGGTTCTCACGGTGGATTGGGACTTGCAGAAGGTGACCGAGGATGCTCTGGAGCGATGCTGGGATTATCAACGGCCCGACCAGGCTACTATTCTGGTTATGGAGCCTGATACCGGTGCAATCCTGGCGATGGCCGCTCGCCCTAACTACGATCCGAATCGGATTGCCTCGGCAGCGGCCGGCATCACCCGCGTGAATATTCCCAAGGACCATCTGGTCAATTTGTCTGTCAGCCGTGAATATGAGCCGGGCAGTACCTTTAAGGTGCTGCTGGCAGCCGCGGCGCTGGAGACCGGCGCAGTTACCCTTGATGATACCTTTGTCTGCCCGGGTATAGTACAATTGGGCGGTAAGCCTCTCAAATGCTGGGGTCGGTGGGCTGATATAGGGCATGGCCGCCTGGATCTGGCCGGCACCATCGCTAAGTCGTGCAACATCTGCGCGGCGCAGATCGCGGTGAAGATTGGTGCGGAGCGCTATTGGCAGTTCTTGCGCCGCTGTGGTATCAGTCGGCCTACCCACATAGAGCTGCCCGGTGAAGCAGATGGCCGGCTTCAGGCTCCCGACGATATGTATAAACGCGATGTGGCTAACATTGGCTTTGGTCAAAATGTCGCTGTCACCGATGTCCAATTGATAGCAGCTATCTGTGCTGTGGTCAACGGCGGACGCTTGATGCATCCCCATCTGGTTGATCGGGTACTG
>JALGTD010000020.1 GCA_029821515.1 Candidatus Zipacnadia bacterium
TGTTGGCGTCAGTCTCATCACTTCGCTGATCACTTGAAGTCAGTCATGATCCTGTGTGCGCCGGTGTGGGCATCGTCCCCGAACATCTCGTAGAAGTCGCCCAGTCGGAACATCACCAGCACATCGGGATGGTCCTGCTTAATCGCCCGCCACTGCTTGAATAGCGGGGTCAATTTGCTTTCCGGCGGTAGGGCCACTGAGAATCACCGATATTCTTTTCGCCAGGGTAGGCGCTAAGACCTTGGGAATCTTAGTCAGTAGCAGCGACTTCAGAACACATACACCGGTGTTCCGACGGGGACGAGGCTATACAGAATCTTGGCATCGGCGCGGTGCTGGCGGATGCAGCCGTGGGAGGCGGGGCGGCCCAGGTAGCGGTACATATTGGGATAGGTGGCGTGGATACCGTGGCTGCCGCTGGAAGTTATCGCCAGGTAGTAGTACATCACCACATCGTACATATCGCTGTAAGCGGCGCGCGACTTGCGGAAGACCTGGCCCATCTGGCCGCGGCCCGGGTGCATATCGGGCGTGGAACCGCGGTAGATTCCCGTGGAGACGATGTGCATACGCACGATGCGCCCGTCTTCATAGTAGTACAGCCGCTGCTTGCGCTTGATCACAGCGAGGCACGTCGGCGGCAGGTCAGCCAGCTCTTTGGGCCGAAAGCGGACAGTCCGTTCGTATTCGGCCAGCATTTCGTTGTCGTCGTTGTAGCCGGCAATGCGCAGGCGGAAGGCAGTGGCGTCAACCCAGGGTACGTGCCACTGGTAAGAGCCGGTGTTGGGTCCCATATCGGCGATGACCTGGCCGAAGCTTCCCCGCGCTCGCCCGCCCAGCGGGCAGTTGCCGCCGTAGTAGTAGAGGCGCACCAGCGAAATGGGGCCGGTGGTCTGGTAGCTAATAGTGACGAGGCTCTCTTCGCGCCATTCTTCATCAACGCCGGGGGAAATGAGCCGTATGGAGGGCTGGGCTGCGCTTTGATTAAGCAGTTCTGTCCCCAGGCTGAATTCGTATTGGGGAGATAGCAGATCCAACTGGGCGAGGTTGTCGGCAAGCTGTGCTGACTCATTTGTTGGTGGCTGGGAAGCAGGGCTGGAGGCTGAAGGCGCGGAGAATACACCAGCGCCCAGCAATGCCAGGGCGAGAAGTAGAGCCGTGCGCAACGCTGGCCAACCTGGGACGGAGAACATCAGCATCTGTCCTATCGTTCCCCCTACTGTCCGCTGATTTGATCGCCCACAACCAGTTTGTGCTGACTTAAGCGCGCCTACTGTTCGCGGTGCGTCTGGTGGCGAAGTTCGGCGTGACGCTGTAAGCCCAGGTCAAGTCGCCGGTCGTTGTCAACGGCGAAGAAGTAGTTCTCTTTGTCCAGGCTCAGAGTCCGATTGTAAAGCTCACTGTAGTTTGAAACGTTCTTGACTCTGAGTTGCTTGTGGTGGAACAGCACGAAGGCCAGCTTAGCGGCCAGCGGCACCTCCCCGAAAGTGGAGTCTGCCTCCCGCAGGATTACATCCTGGGCGCTATTGCCAAGTTTAACATCATGCGCAAGAAGCGACGCTCAATTGGCGTGTGGCGCGGCAGTACCAAATACTTGCGACTCCATACAATCCTCCGAAAAGCCTGCTTGAGAGCGTGGCGTCCTGGCTGAGTCATGCGCAGCTCCCGGGCCTGCTGAGCAGTCCACTGATCCATTCTGGTTGTAGCCTGTTCCAGATGCTCTTCAACTCGTCTGTTCTGCAATTGAATCGTTTTGCTGGACGTCTGCATTATTATGTAATCTCCTGACGTTATTGCGATTATTGCGCGAGATAGTTTCGTGGCGGCGGGTTAGCTCACCTTTGTCGGTACTTTGCTGAGCAGGCCTGCGGCAAGCATTGCTGTGACAACTCCATAGCAGGCAGCGCCCAGCAGCATTACCACCCCAAAGCCGATTAGCTTGGCTGCGACCATCGCTCCGACTGATCCGATCACTGAGGCCAGTCCGTTGACTCCCCACATCCATGGTACCAAATCACGGCTGGCTGCTCCAACCATTCGTAGCCCGCTGGGAAAGGGGATGCCCAGGGTAAAGCCTGTCGGCAGCAATAGAGCCATAGCCAGCGCTGAGCGTAGCGTAATGTCCAGATGCAGTGTCCCTGCTATTATTGGAGGTAGCGCCAGATACAGAGCTCCCGTAATCATTACTATCCCGAGTGCGGCAAGCGCTGTTCGTCGGCGGACTGTCTCATCCGGCCAGCTCTGGCTGGCAAGGCTACCCAATCCGCCGCCCAGTAGCAGTGAGAACAGGATCACTGACAAGGTGAGCACTGGATAGCCAAGCAGCAGTACCAGCTTCTGGACGAGGGTTATCTCCAGCAGCATAAAACCGACTCCCAGCAAGACAAAGTAGGCGACTGCCGGCCAGAAGCGTACCTGTCTGAGGGGGGAAGAGTCTTGCTGGCGCAACCACAGCCAGGCGGCTGTCGAGAGCAACAGCATTGCTGCTGCCAGTGCCCACAGAAAATGGCGAAATTGCGCGGGAATGCCGAAGGTCAAATCCACGAAAAAGGGCCGATTGTCAGTACAGGGCAGGAAATCCCAGCGTTGTGTCGGCGGACGTCGGTACCACTGATTGTATTTGTGGACAAATTGCTCGGCGGTTAGATTCTGCTCGGTCAGCCAGGTGAAGGGCAAGGGTGTGAACACCTCAGGAAAGTATCCAGGGAGCAGATCCATGGCCACCGCCTGTTTGCCCATTTTCTCGGCCTGCTGGGCAGTGAAGGGGCGGCGGGACATAATCAGCATATGCCGGTAAGGACTCAGTATGTATTCGCGGCGGGGTCTGCCGACCACAGCCAGGTGTTTCATAGCTTCTGCACCGCTTGCGCCAGTCTCCTGCATTATTGCCTGGCGTGCGGTTAGCAGGGCCCGCAGCAGAATCAGCGGATGCTGGCAGACAAAGGCAAGCTGTCCCCTGTCACTGAGGTGCTGATAGTATTGGACGAAAGCTTCAACGGTATGTGCATAGCTTTCTGATAGCGCCAGAGAACTGCTGGCAGTTGTCGCCGTCTTGGTCAGTGCCATATATATCAAGTCATAGCGTTCGGGACTTCTGCTTACGTAACTTCGCCCCTCAGCCACTTTGATATCCACATTCTGGTAATCGTAGATAGGCCCACAGAAGTCCTGAAACTTGCGTACAATCCTCGGTATTGCCGGATTCAGCTCGGCACCGTCAATTTGCTCACTACCGACTGCCAGGGCCATCAGGATGTCCATCCCGCCTCCTGGACCAATTGACAGGACCTTATCAGGTCGGAGGTGACGGAAGGGTAGGAAGCCGATGAAATCCTTGTACTTCTTGCGGATAGCTTCCAGGTCTCCGTCGAAGGCCAGCATATTGGTGGGCACGTCACCATCGGTATAGATGTACAAGTCATCGGATGGTTCGAAATGCTTAGCCACCACATCGGTGCGGGCGAAGGCGTTCCATTCAGTGTAAATAATCTTTGAGTTGATCGTGGGGTCAGTCAGCTCGCGGTGAAGCGGCTTGGTGGCGACACCGGCAGCCAGCGGTACTCTGGGCAGGTCCACGAATCTGGTCCGCTGGTTGGCTATTAGCGCACCGGTCATAAGTATTGCAATCAGTAAGCCAGCAATTGTCATGGGCACTTTGCGTTCGCTTGCTGCAACCATCAGCGCGGCGAGCGCGCCGCCCACGCCACAGATGAACGGAGTATTGAAGCCACCGACAAGCTGAAGAACCAGGCAACTGCCCAGCGCAGCGCCTAGCAGGTCAGCAGAATAGAGGTGGCCGCTGAAACTGGAATACCGGGCAAAAGCATGGCTCAGGAAGATACCGGCAGCGACAAAAGCTGGCAGACACGCGGCGGTGATGACCCACACGGAGGTCAGATAGGCAGCCAGAGGAGTAGCCAGCAGTAGGACAATGCCCGCAGGCGTCAGTAGGCTGAAGAGTAGTGCGCAACCAGCCAGAAAACTACCTGAGTCGATTGTGTGCGGCCAGCGCCGCCGGATCAGGAAATCAACCAGCCCGCCGATGCCCAGACCGCAGATGGCCAGTGAGACAGTCAGGAAGACGAAATGGAAGCGCAACAGCACGGAAAAAATGCGAGTCAGGGCGATCTCGAAGACGAGCACACTGAGGCTAATAATGAAGATGCTAGCCAGCAGCGTCAGGGCCGGACGGGGCAGGATCCGATCAGAGGTGGGGGGCTGGGTGGCCAATGGGTTATTCACTTCCTTGGGTTGAGTCGGAAGCTTTGTTTTGGAGCCGCGCCAGCTCATCATCAGTGACATTGCGGGTGAACCGGCATCGGGGGAAGTTGGAACAACCCAGGAACGGCCCGCGCTTGCCGTGGCGCAATACCAGGTGGCCGTTGCAACCTTCTTTTTCGCAAGGCATATCCGTCGCCACGGCCTGTTTTTTCTGCTTGCCATCGGACCCGATGTTGCGGGTGTACTTACATTTCGGATAGTTGCTGCAACCGATGAATTGGCTGCCCCACTGGGTAGTGCGCTTGACAAGCTGCCCGCCACACTCGGGGCATTCTTCGCCGATCTCTTCAGCCTCGCTGCGCGGTAGCACATCCTCCAGCAGGTCCTCGGTGTAGTCGCACTTTATCGCCTCGTTGAAATAGTTCTCGCAGCCGGCGAATTTGCCGCGGACCGAGTATCGCTCGTAAAGCTGCCCACCACACTTAGGGCACCTGCGGCCTTCCAGGAGCTTGTTGGGGGCATCCTTGGCTTGTTGTAATTGCTCTGCGAATCCCTGGTAAAACTCGTGGAGTAACGCTACCCAGTCCTGTTGAGCCTGCTCGACCTTGTCCAGTTCCTCCTCTATGTGCGCGGTGAATTCTACATTCATAATAGCCGGGAAGCGCTCCAGTAGCCAGTCGGTCACGGTCATACCCAGGCGGGTGGGCACGAACATCCGCTTTTGCATACGGACGTACCGGCGCCGGCGTAGAGTCTCGATAATTGGTGCATAGGTGCTGGGCCGGCCAATGCCGCTTTCCTCCAGTGCGGCCACCAGGCTGCCCTCGTTATAACGAGGCGGGGGCTGGGTGAAATGCTGTTCGGGCATCAGTTCAAGCAAAGATAGCTCCTGGCCCTCTTCCAGGGGAGGCAACTTGACTTCTTCGTCGCTCTCTTTGTCGGGCTGAGCCGACAGGAATCCCGGGAACTTCAGCCGGGAAGTCGTCACCCTCAGTTCATAGGGACCGGCTGTGATGGTCACTGTAAGCTGGTCATAGACCGCCGGCTTCATCTGGCTGGCTACGAACTGGCGCCAGATAAGCTCATATAGCGCCGTCTGATCTTTGGTCAGGTAGCTTGCGATCTTCTCCGGCTCGCGCAGTACCGAGGTGGGACGAATACATTCGTGAGCTTCTTGAGCGCCCTTGGCCTTCTTACCGCGCTGCCCCGTGCCCACATACTCATCCCCCCAGCGCTGCTCGATATAGTTGCGGGCCTGCTGTTGGGCGCTCGCGGCTACGCGGGTTGAGTCAGTGCGCATATAGGTTATCAGGCCGGTGGCTTCCCCACCAATATCGACGCCTTCGTAGAGTTGCTGGGCAATTTGCATTGTCTTACGCGCCGAGAAATGAAGAGCGCCGGCCGCCACTCGCTGCAGTGTGGAAGTAATAAATGGTGGATAGGGCTTGCGCTGGCGGGTCTTGCGTTCGATTTGTGCAACAGTGTATTGCTGCTGCTCAAGCTCCTCAACGGAGGCTTGCGCCTGCTGCTCATTCTTCAGCAGCGCCTGCTCTTTGTCCTCAGGTATTAACTGTTCATTGTCCCGGGACTTGACATCGGCCTCAAAGGTGGCTTCAGGCTGGCCCTGGGGGCTGAGCGTGGTGGTGATGCTCCAGTATTCTTGGGGAATGAAGGCGGCGATTTCGCGTTCGCGGTTGCAAATAAGCCACAATGCTACTGACTGCACCCGTCCGGCACTGAGTGCATTCTTGCCGCCACCGCCGATCTTCTTCCACAGCAGCGGGCTAATCTGGTAACCGACGAGGCGGTCGAGGATGCGCCGCGCCTGCTGGGCATCCACCAGGTTGTTATCTATGTCGCGGGGATTGTCGAGTGCTGCCAATACAGCCTCTTTGGTTATTTCGTGGAACTCCAGGCGCTTGACATTATCTGGCAGCTTCAAGGCGTGAGTCAGGTGCCAGGCAATTGCTTCGCCTTCGCGGTCGGGGTCGGATGCCAGGTAGACGGTATCTACTCCATCCAGGCTCTTCTGTAGTTGCTTCACCAGCTTACGCTGCCGAGAGATGATTTCATAGGTGGGCGCAAAATTCTGCTCAATATCCACCGCCAGGCCATCCTGGGGCAAGTCGCGGACGTGCCCCTTGGAGGACAGTAGCTTGTACTCATCGCCCAGAATACGGCCCAGTGTGCGCGTTTTGGTGGGGGATTCAACAATAATTGCTTTCTTACTCACGGAATTCACCTGCATCTATTCTTACCCACAAGAGGGATTAATTCAATCTTACATAGGTATTACCGGCAAAACGGCGCACCAGTCCCTTGACCTCCAGCAACATCAATGCCGAAGTAACTTGAGCCGGCGAGATCTCGCAGCTTTCGGCGATTGCATCGGCATGCCGGGGCTGATGACTGAGAGCTTCGTAAACCGTCTCCTCGTCTCCGTGAAGCTCCACATTGCGACGTTGTTCGCGGGCCGGAACTGCTCGGAGCATTATGCCCAGCCCGTCAACGACATCTTCGGGCACCTCTACAAGCTGTGCCCCGTCCTTGATCAACCCGTGGCAGCCTCGGCTGGTGGGGCTATTGATATCGCCGGGCACCGCAAACACTTCCCGACCCTGCTCAGCGGCCAGTCGGGCGGTGATGAGCGCTCCGCTTTTGCTGGGAGCTTCTACCACCACTGTGCCCAGGCTCAGCCCACTAATGAGACGATTGCGCATCGGGAATCGTTCACGAGTCGGCGGAGTTCCGAAGGGGCATTCGGTAATGACCGCCCCGGATTGCGCTATCTGCTCGCGCAGTTGCTGGTGCTGGCGGGGATAGGTGATATCGGCTCCGCAGGCCAGCACAGCAATGGTGCGCCCGCCGGCTTCGAGGGCAGCTTCATGAGCCTCGCCGTCGATGCCCATTGCCAAACCGCTTACTATGGTGAAGCCCCGCTGGGTTAGGTTGGTGGCCAGTTCCCGCGCGACAGTCCGCCCGTAAGGGGTGCACTTGCGGGTGCCCACCACCGCCAGAGCCAGCTCATCGGCCTTAGTGAAACCGCCCTGGACAAATAGTACCGGCGGGGGCCCATCAATTTCCTTTAGCAAAACAGGGTAGCCTTCATCGGTGATGGTCAGTATGTTCAGTTGGTGTTCGGTGCACTTTTGGTGCAGCTCGGTCAGATCAATTTGCTGCTGGGCTTCCCGCAGCTTCTTGACATGAGTCAGGGTGATGCCTTCGACCTGGGTAAGTTGCTGGTCGGTGGCGCCCAGGATGGCATCGGCCGATTCAAAGGCCTCCAGCAGTTGAAGCTGTCTGGCAGTTGCTATCCCGCTGGTATTGAGCAGAAGCCAGGCATCTATGGGTTGCTCCATCACCAGTGTCCTTGTCTGGGTTAATGATTTGCGTACAAAGCACAACAAGAGGCACTTAGCCTCTTGCTGTGCAATTGTTGCAAAGTCTGAAACTGGCTGAGTCAGCTACAAACTGTCCTGGTCAGCCTCGGGTTGGTCTTCGGCTGGCTGGAGCTGGCTTGGCGCGGTTTCTTTCAGTTTGGCGATTTCCTGACGCTGTTGCTTGATCTTCTCAGCCAGTTCCTGGAGCTTGGCCTTAGCGTTTTCTACAGTAGCGGCAGTACTGTCAGCCCGGCGTCTCTGTATGGCCCACTGTGACCAGGTAGCAATTGCCATTACAATGGCACCAATGCCAGCGCTTATCAGCATCCACCATCCCAGCGGCAGGGCATATCCGTATGGTTGATCTAATACCACCGCTCCTCGCATAAACGTCGGCTCAGCATTCCACTGAATAAACAGGGCACAGTAAGCGATGATTAACAGCAAGAACAGTACTTTGGCAATTGCGTTACCCATTTGGGTTGGCCTCCCTCATAGGGATGGGTTGTAGTCTGGCAATCGAATCTCTATCAATATAGCCGCGGTGCGTATGTCCCACCTGGCCCGGCCGGAGGTCCACCAGGGCCTCCAGGCATGCCGGGATAGCCTGTACCGAATCCGCCAGGACCATATCCGTACGGCTGCTGGAGCATTCCTGGTATCTTCGGCTGGGTCAATGAATTATCGATCACAAAGTAGATACGGGCGCCTCCTTGATTACCATACCAGTCAGAGGCTTGGACTGTGAGAGTATGAATTCCCGCTGGATAGTTGCGCGCCATAACAGCTTCCGGGTCATAGATCCACCAGATTATTCCCTGCACCGCGTCATACAAGATTTGCGAGGCGGGAACGGGCTGGCCATCCATCAGGATCTGTACACTGTTAGGGTCAATGCCACAGCCAGTGTCCCTAACCTCGGTGACCACCCTCAATGGTGGGGAGCCAGGAATCTGGAGCAAATCTTCAGCAGGTGGGGGAGGGAAGAATAGCTCATCTGACTCGTTGGAAATAGCAAACGAGTATTCTGTCCCGGCCTGGGGGCCCGGGAACGTAATAGTAGTCTCTCCGAAGGTGGGCTTTTCATTGTCCGAGGCACCAGCGTCGAAGCCATACAGTGTGCCGTCATCGCCCAGGGCGTAGACGCTGCCTTGCGCACAGGCCAAAGAGGAATCCACGTACCAGGCGTAGATATCCTGCACGGTTGTAGTTGTATAGCTGGTCTCGGAGCCTATACCCACACCACCAGGGCCCGGTAGACCTCTGGCCCCGGGGATGCCTGTCGTCTGTCCTGGCTGTCTCATTGATGGCTCCTGCGGTCCGTAACCGGGGGATTGACCGCCGGCGGCGGTGGTTGGCTGGAGTGGCTTCTGCAAGCGATATTCCCAGATCAGGTCTCCGCTTTGTGCATCAAGGGCCAATATTGAGGCAGGAAAAGTTTGGGTCTGGCGCTGCTGGACTGCACCAGTGGTGGGCCGGCCCATTGTACCTTGCCGAGGGCCAGTGGTGGCTGTCTGCTGCGCTTGGGTGGCCACCTGCAGCTCGCCGCTACGCACAAGCAGTACGTCACCGGCTAGAACGGGCGAGGACTGGATCGGACCGTATGAGCTATGCTTGGGAAACCGCCATAGTGCTTTACCCTGGGTTGTGTCGACGCAGTAGACCACACCGTCGCGACTGCCAACGTAGGCAAGACGACCTTTCACCGCGGGGCTGCCAACGATCAGATCGCCAGCTTGGAAACTCCATTGCCGCGTGCCTCTGGTAGCATCAAAGCCAACAAGTCTGTTGCTGGCGCTGGCCAACATCTGTCCGCGGTGGATCACTGGCGAGGAGAACAGTTCTTTGTAAGCTGTCGTGGCCTGGGTCCGCCAGACCATTCGAAAGCCCATCTCAGATCGCTTCAAGGCATAAACATATCCGTCTTGCGAGGTTACGAAAACGTAGTCATTCCAGATAGCGGGAGTACTCTGGATCGGTCCGCCGGTTTCAAATGGCGCAAGCGGTTGGTCAGTGGACAGATCAAAAGCGTATAGTCGGCCGTCGTCAGACCCGAAATAGATGATGCCTGCGTGGATGACGGGTGCCGATTTCACTGGTCCTTCTGAGGTATATTTCCATTTAGCAGTTCCCCCGGCTGCGTCTACCGCCCATAGCTTGCCGTCGGCGGCACCGAAGTAGAGAGTGCCACTGTGCAGTATTAGGCCGGAAGTGACCTGGGTGTTTAGTTCTGTGTATCCGTCGGGCCAGCTCTCCGCACCGGTGGCTCGATCGATTGCGTAGAGCTTACTGCCACGTGCAAAATAGATTCGATCTGGTCCTACCGCCGGCGTTGAGACAGCCTCACCACTTTCACCGGTGGCATAGCGCCAGCTCATAGACAAAGGCATGTCTATGGGGTCGGCAGCCACTCCGGTGTGTGTGACATCGTACAGATAGGTCCAGTCTGTGGAGTTCTGGGCTATTGCAGCCTCAATACTCAGAATGAGTGTGCTGACAACAATGGCGGTAAGTATTCCATATCTATGTTTCATAGCTGATCTCCTCGTGCGACTGAGGAATTGTGCTGGTGCCCAGACGGTTGGGCATAGCGACAGGTCCATGCATAGCCCTGCCACGGTAGCCACGACTGCACGGTTGACTTTTGGCCAGCCTCTATGATAACTGTAGCCGATCTATGAAATATCTCGGCGCAGGCCTCGCTGATCTGCTCACCTGTCACCTCGGCAATCAGTTGCGGGAACTGCTGGTAAGTATAAAAGCCATCCATCCCCCCACAGCTCCTAAAGACGCCTAGATAATGAGATAAGTCTCGATTGCGTTGCTGGCTGAGTACAAAGCTATTTATTACGAAGCGCTTGGCTCGCTCCAGCTCTGCATCGCTTGGTTTGTGTCGAGCAATATCGTTGAGCTGGCCCTTGGTTTCTGCATACACCATATCTATCTTCGATCGGGAGCAGGTGGCCAGTACCCAACTGTGACTGCATACCTGTGATGGCGTCAAAGCGGCCTCGACTGTATAAGCCAGACTCTGGTTGGCGCGCAATACTTGAAACAGACGTGAGCCCATTCCCGAACCCAGCAAGGTGCTGAGCACAACTGCTGCCGGGTAGCTTGAGTCACCAATGGCCGGTGCCCTGCCGGCAATTACCACTACCGACTTGTCCAGTCCGCTCATCTTCAGTCTTCGCGGTCTGTCAATTGTTGGAAGCGGTGAAAACACCTCCGGGCCATATCCAGGACCTGGCAGCAAATCGGCAAAGTATTCTTGTGCCTTTGCTCTTACCTCGGTGAACTCGACGTTGCCACTGATGCTAATTATCGTGGCATTGGGCCACAAATTGTTGTGATAAAACTCACGAACATCATTGAGAGTTATCACTGACATTGATGCGATTGACCCTGTTACTGGCCAGGACCCGGCCCGCCGCGGATATAGCTCTTCGACTGCTGTGCTCAACGTCAACGGTATTGGCAACCCTCTATTTGTCCTGATCGTGCTTCGTAGCTGGCGGCGGGCTGTCTCAAAGCTCTCGCGATTGATTTCAGCCTCGAAAAGCCTATGTCGGATCAGCGCTAGGGCACAGCCTAAGTCCGACGGCAGGCACTGGACAAGTAACTCCAGATAGTCGCGGGTTACACTGCTGTCGAGCCGGAGACTTGTCCGGCAGGGCCTGATATCCTTGGGCCACGGCTGCGGCGCGCTGGCAATCAGTGCCAACAGATTTCGGGTACCGGCGCGCAGGCGGCTCTCCCCATACGCTGGGACTGCGACCAGTGCCGATATCGCGACCGTCGAACTGTAGCTGGTAGATTGAAAAAGAACACGGCAGCCATTGTCCAGTACTACTTCTTCGATTACTGGCGACCGAAACGGTTGCTGCGCGCCACAATCTCCCGGTGCCAACAGCATCACACCAACTACCAAGTTGACTACAACCAGCGGCAGCTTCAATTGAACAAGACTAACCTGAAAGAGACGTTCGCCCACTGGCCTATGTGTGGCTCAGGCGGACCAGCGCGGAACTAGCCAGCGTGTTGGCAGGGTCGACCGCCAATGCTGCACTATACGCCGCGATGGCCTCATGGACATTGCCTTGAGCCTCAAGCACCTCACCAATCTGAACGTGCACGTCAGCTACCTGCTCATCGGTAGGGGCGTTCTGTATGGCAATCTCCAGGGCTCGGTGCGCTGCCCGGTACTGACTGCGGGCTAAGTAGGCTCGTCCCATCTGCCGGTAGGCCGCAAAATAAGCTGAATCCAGGGACAGGGCCTGGTTGAGCGCTGTAATCTCCTGCTCATAATCGCCTGTTTCATGGTAGGACAGCCCAATCATATAGTACACGTACGCTCGTTGGTAGGCAGTTCTGGCCAACTGCGCTAGGGGAATGTGGTTCAGTGCTTCCTTGTATTGGCGTCGGGCCCGATACCATGACTCCATCTGGAAGAAGGCGTTGCCCAAGTTCGTATGCGACTGAGCGTACTTAGGATTGTTGCGAATTGCCTCAGTGAAATACTCGACGGCCTTGGTCAGATCATTAAGGTAGTAGGCGGCCAGACCTGCGGTATTCAAGCCATCCACGTCCGTTGGCTTCAATCTTAGGGCGTACTGAGCTGTCTCCAATGCGGCTGCATAATTCTCTTGCAATAGTTCTGCTCGGGCCAGTTGGATGTACAGATCAGCGTTTTGCGGATCGAGCTCCAGGCCGCGCTCAACTACAGCCATTGCTTGGTGAGCGGCATTTAGAACCTCCGCGCTGCCTGGCACCAGCTCGTTGGCCTGGTCCACGTAGGCCCGAGCCAATCCGGCTAGCGCGCGGACCGAAAAGGGGTCTATCTCCAGCGCTCTTTGGAATTCTTTGATGGCCTCTTCATAGGAGTAAGAGGCGATACCACGCTCAGGATCCGAGACATAGGTATTAACCTGTAAAGAGTATACCTCGGCAAGCAGTTTGTGGGCCGGTGCGTAGTCGGGGTTAAATTTCAGTGCCGTCTTGGCGGACTCACTGGCGCTGTTGGTCATGGAAATAGCACTAAAAAGCAGGCCCTCGTCGTGGAATACTTTATCGGCTTCTGCCAGCGAGGCTTGGCCGATCCGCACATAGACGTCGGGATCGGAGGGGTTACCCAGTTTACTGCGGTTCAGCGCCTGGCGGTAAGCATTGCGGGCATTGGCCCACTCGCCCAGCGCCAGGTAGGTGTCACCAATGGCTTTATTAAGGTCGGGCCACAGACCGAGCTGTTGGGCAAAGGTTTCGGCGCGACTGTATTCTTGAGCCATAGTTTCTTCGGTCGTTCCCTGCCGGCGCTCTTCAGAGGCCTCTAGCCGGTCGATCCGGGTCTTCATATCGGTCCATTCCTGAAGCACCTCTCCAGCCTTCTGGAACTGTTCCAACGCGTCCTGGGGCTGGCCCAGATCGAGAAAAACGTGCCCATAGTAGTAGAGTGCCTCAACATATTTGGGGTCATAATAGACAGCCTGGGCCAGTGTCACCTGTGCGTGATCAAGCTTCCCGGCTTGGGTATATGCCTGCCCCATAGCGAGTAACGTCTCGGCTTTCCGAGGGCCAGCCAGTTTGCTAAGCTCCCGTTGATAGGCAGCTATTGCCTCGTCGAAGGCGCCTTGCTGGGCGTAGACGCGACCAATGTACAGACGCACCCCCGACCGCATAGGAGCTAATTGTTCAGCCTGGCGGAACGCTTGCAGCGCTTCAGGATATTGCTGGAGCTGAAAGTGGGCGACTCCCAGATAGTAATAGGCCGCCTCATTCTCTGGCTGAGCCCATGTGGCCTGCTTCAGACTCGCCACAGCCTCCTGGTAGTCTCCTACCCCAATAGCGTTGATGCCTGTCACTAACTGGGGGTTTGGCTGCTGCTGTGCGGCGGTGCTGATAGTCAGAAGGCTTAATACGGCCAGCATCGCAACCGTGGTGCAGTGACTGTATTTCATAAGAGCCCCCATCTGCTTTGTCTTGTGACGGTCTACTTTGATGCCTATTATATTCTTCGTTGCTGTCCTTGTCAATAAAACAAGTCATTGGCAACGTTCTGGCACAGTTGACTAACAATCGGAAGTTGTGAATAAGAGTGGTTACTGAAGCCTGTTTAGGTTGAGCCTTCGGTGCAGACCCGGTGATATTCCGGCAGTTGCTTGCTGCTTGGTGCTCGTTGCGTTTTTAATTGACCAGCCGATTTGACTTTCCTGTCCGGGTGCTTCATATAAGCTCTCATCTGGTAGCTGCCGGCAAGTTATCACTTCTGTGGTTTCGCCGCTGGCATCATTGTGATATAATATGGTAGCGTGTGTGGAAGCCCCCATTTCAGTGGTTTTAGATAGCTTTGTGTGCAAGGGAAAACTAAAGTGATGACCAGTTCCTGCCGGGATATTCCGCCGCCGGTTCGTCTGCCCTCTGGTGAGCTGGATTTTGCCGCGCGCACACTGGTGATGGGCATAATCAATATGACCCCGGATTCGTTTGCGGGTGACGGGCTGAGTACCAACGTCACTGTGGCAGTCGAGCAGGCTCGCAACTTTGCCACCGCGGGTGCTGACCTCATTGACATCGGTGGGCAGTCTACTCGTCCGGGCAGCCGGCAGATCTCGGTCGCTGAGGAGCTTGACAGAGTAATTCCGACCATTGAGGCCGTCCGGGCAGAAGTGGATGTGCCGATTTCCGTGGACAGCAGTGTAGCTGAGGTTGCCGAGCAGGCCCTGGAGGCGGGCGCTGAGATGATAAACGATGTCTATGCACTGCGTGGGGAGAGGATAGCCCCGTTCGCTGCGGAGGCTGGCGTGCCAGTCGTAATTATGCATATGCAGGGCACGCCGAGAGATATGCAGGATAATCCCAGCTACAAAGATGTGATTACAGAAATCTATGATTTTTTCGTGCGGCGCATCGCGGCAACAGTGGATGCTGGTGTCGAAGAGCAGCAGATCATAATTGACCCCGGTTTTGGCTTTGGTAAGACCGTTGATCATAATCTGGAGATCCTGCGGCGGCTGCGCGAATTTCGCAGCCTCGGTCGCCCTGTTTTGATTGGCACCTCGCGCAAGTCCACCATTGGAGAGGTGCTTGATAAGCCGGTCACAGAGCGGTTGTGGGGGACGGCAGCCACCTGTGCGGTGGCCATCGCCAACGGAGCCAATATAATCCGCGTCCACGATGTATCCCAGATGGTCCAGGTCGCCCGGATGACCGACGCAATTATGAGGGGCTTTGACTGACAATGCGGGCCATCGAAGACCGGCGTAAGACTAAGATCCGTAAAAGAATTCTCAAAAAGCGCGATAGGCTCAGCGAAGCTGAACACTGCGATAAAAGCAAGATCATCTGGAGTCGGGTGGTGCAGACCTGGGAGTTTCAGCAGGCCGATTCGGTAATGCTTTATGCCAACTTCCGCTCAGAGGTGCAGACTAACCTGCTCATTGAGTCCACGCTGGCGGCTGAAAAACGGCTGATTCTGCCCCGAGTCAATCCCGGCTCGCCCGAGTTGGAGCTTTATTTTGTGGAGGATATCTCTGGGCAGCTTGCGCCCGGCTATTGCGGCATCCCCGAGCCGATTCCGGAGTGCTGTCAGCGCACGCTGCTGGAAGAAGTCAATTGCGTTATCGCGCCCGGGATTGCCTTTGACCGCTTCGGCGGCCGGTTAGGTTATGGGGGGGGCTACTATGACCGGCTGCTCAACGCGCTTAGCCCGGCCCAGGCTGGCGTCTCAATTGGATTAGCCTACGAG
>JALGTD010000240.1 GCA_029821515.1 Candidatus Zipacnadia bacterium
GCGGCTGCCGTTCAAGAGTTAGTGGATAAGCTAATGCAACGTGTCGAGGCGGGCACAGCAGAGAAGTGAGGTCTGATGGCGAAACCCAAACGTAAATTGCAAATCATTGCCGGTAAGTGCATTGCCTGTGGCGTTTGCGAAGGCGAGTGCCCATTTGATGCGATCCATGTTGAGGGCGATGTGGCCGTCATTGACTACGAAAAGTGCACGGGCTGTGGCAAGTGCGTCAAGGTCTGTCCAACCGACTGTCTGTTTTTCGAGGGCGAGCAGGCTAAGGGAGAAAAGCAGGCTGAGGTGGCGGCTGTCCCGGACGTGGCGGCTGACTTGGCGGCGCGTCTGGCCGAATATCAGGGCGTATGGGTCTACATTGAGCAGAGCGCCGGCCAGGTGCATCCGGTCAGTTGGGAGCTTCTGGGCAAGGGCCGCGAGTTGGCTGATGTACTGGATTGCGAGCTGGCGGCGATGGTGCTGGGCGAAAACGTGGACGGAGTCGCGCTTCAAGCTGGGCACTATGGCGCCGACAAGGCCTACATCATTGACAATCCCCTGCTGGCTCACTATCGCACCTATCCGTTTGCCGAAGGCTGCCTGAAGCTGATTCACAACTACAAGCCAGCAATAGTGCTGATCGGGGCGACCACGCTGGGCCGGGACCTATCCGGGGCGATTGCCACCGATTTGCACACCGGGCTGACTGCGGATTGCACCGGCCTGGAGATTGATGCCCACAGCGGCTTGCTGCGCCAGACGCGGCCGGCCTTTGGCGGCAACATTATGGCGACGATCCTGTGCCGCGAGCACCGTCCGCAGATGTCTACGGTGCGCCCGCGAGTGATGGAGGCACTGGCTCCGGACGAGACTCGCCAGGTGGAGATTGTCCGCGAGACACTTGAGGTCAGCGAAGAGGACATCGGTGTGACTGTTGAGCAGTTCCGGCCCGACGCCGACCTGGACAAGCCGAACCTGCAGTACGCCGAGATTATCTGCGCCGGCGGCCGGGGCTTGGGCAGCCCCAGGGGATTTGAGCTGATGAAGGAGCTGGCCGAGGCGCTGGGTGGCGTGGTCGGCGCCTCCCGGGCGACGGTGGACGCCGGCTGGATCTCGCACGACCATCAGATTGGGCAGACCGGCTATACGGTGCGGCCACGGTTGTACATCGCGGCGGGGATCTCCGGAGCCATTCAGCATCGCGTCGGGATGCAGACCTCCGATACCGTCGTGGCTATCAACAGCGACCCGGAGGCCAATATCTTCCAGATCGCCGACTACGGAATTGTTGGCGACCTGTATGAGGTCGTCCCCGAACTAATCAAGCAGGCCAAAGCAGGCAATCTCAAGGAGAAGTTGCTGGGGGATGGAAGCGGGTAGTCTCGGTAGGACAGGCGTCTCGCCTGCCCGGACTTAATTGCCGTGGGAGGGGCACCCTTGCCCCGACATATCGGCGGTGAAGAGCATGAGCACAGACGAGGCGGAAGTGAAGGAGCGAAAGAAATATCTTACCGGAGGAAATGGGTACATTGGTGCGGTGTTATGGCTTGCCATGGCTGGGTTTCTGCTGTCTTGGGCGTTCCCGCTTTCGTACAGTGCCTGGGCACTTGCGAACTCGGTCTTCTGTGGGCTAGTCGCTACTCTGGCGGTGGCGCGAGCAGTTGCTGCGGTCCTCCGGGAATGGAATGCAGCAGTAATCGTTTCGGAGGCGGGGGTGACAGCGCGAAATTGGCGTAATGCCGAGAAGTCTATTTCGTGGGGAGAAATCATGGCGGTGAGGTATTCCGGAGCGTGGCGCACGGTATTGTCGCTTGAAGTGGTAAATGAGATAGGGCAGCAGTGCCGCGAACGAATCGCGTTTAGCTTGGGGCACTCGGAAAATATTGTGGAACTGATAGAAGTGATCGTACGCCGGCTAGGATTGAGCGAGGTGGCAAATCCTCCGAGAGGTTTCTTCACGCTCAAGTATGGCCCTCCCGATACGGTGTGGCGATGAAGAGTTCAGCAAGCAGTTCGAGGAAGGGAACCTCAGGGGGAAGATGCCGGTCGGGGCATCCACCTTCGCTAAAGCTACGGCGGACAGAAGGGTGCCCCACAATATGGACAGAGTCAGCAAACATTTGAGGAGACATAAGTAATGACGGAAACGCAAGTTGCGGAAGTTGGTACTACCGAAACGGGCATACCGGACAAACTCGAGTTTGATGTGATTGTGGTAGGGGCCGGGCCGGCGGGATTGGCGGCGGGGACGGTCTGCGCGCGGGCGGGCCTGGATACCATCATCATCGAACGCGGGCGCAAGCCCGGCACCAAGAATATGATGGGCGGGGTGCTCTATACGCGGCCGACCGCCCAGGTCTGGCCGGAGTTCTGGAAAGAGGCGCCGCTGGAGCGCTGCGTGATTGAGCAGAACCAGTGGATTATGACCGAAGATTCGGTCATCAAAGTCGGCTACCGCAGCCCCCATTTCGCCGAGGGTGTGCCCAACTGTTTCACGGTCCTGCGGGTGAAGATTGACCAGTACTTTGCCGAGCAGGCCGAGGCCGCTGGCGCGCTGATAATCAACGAGACCAAGGTGGACGAGGTGCTGCAGGACGACGGGCGAGTAGTGGGCGTGCGCACGGGCCGGCCCCAGGGGGAGCTCTATGCCCCGGTGGTCATCCTGGCCGAAGGGGTCAATCCCATGCTAACCTGTGATCTGGGCATGCAGGAGGATTTGGATCCCAGCGGCGCGGCGGTCACCGTCAAGGAGGTCCTGCGGCTGGATCCGGAGATCATTCAGGAGCGCTTCGGACTGAATGAGGGCGAGGGCGCTACTATTGAGATGTACGGGGCGCCGACGATGGGCATGCTGGGCACGGCCTTCATCTACACCAACGAGGGTTCGCTGTCGCTGGCACTGGGTGTACTGCTGTCGGAGTTTGCCGAGGTGCCCGATACCCCCTACGACCTGTTGCAGGGGCTCAAGCAG
>JALGTD010000241.1 GCA_029821515.1 Candidatus Zipacnadia bacterium
GGTAGTATGGGCAACTCAGCAGGCAAAGCAGGTTCTGATAGGGAGGCTTCGATCTCCATTTGATCACTCCGTCGGGATTCGGCTATTCGATAGGCACCGAGCGTGGCTCTGCCACAGCCGGAGCGCTTTTGGGCAAAGTCACTACTAGGAAACCGTCTTCGTAATGCGCTGATGTGCCATTTTGGTCCACCGTGCGGGGCAGGCGAATCTGGCGGCTAAACCTGCCACACTCAATCTCCATGTTATGATACTTACGCGGCTCGCCGGCCGCCGGATCGGTGCGTCGACCGCGAATAACCAGAAGCTGTTTGTCTTGCATTATCACGATATCAATAGTGGTAGGGTCGATCCCCGCAATCTCCATGCGCACCACCACTTCGGTCTCAGTCTCATAGACATCAACGGGGGGACTGAAGCCTGTCTCAGGGCGGCGCAGCGACAAGCTGCCAAACGACAAAGTCGAGGCAGACCGCCAGCCAATTCGTGGCCCTTCAGATGATGAGCGGTGCGATTTCGGAATCAGGAAGGTAAATGACATGGTTGCCTCTCCTGCCTGTCTCAGGATTACAGGGGCCGTACCCAGTCCACTGTGTGCCTTCATTATAGTGATATATGTCGGCGCTGGCAACCAACCCCAGGAGGAGGTGACAGCGACGGCTGTCGGGAATAACCTGGTAGTATGAAGTTCACTGCATCGGCCTGCTACATATTGGCGCTTGCAGCACTGTCGGTTTGCCTGGCTGACAGCATCGGTCAGCCAGGCGCTCTGGGAGCGGAGCAAATCTGTGTGGAGCAGCTTGGTATATCGCTGCGTCTGCCGGCGGGCTGGAATATCCAGATGCTTGACAGACAGGCGGCGCGCCTGGTTCCCAGCAGGGAGGCTCAAAGACGATTGACCGCGGCGAGCGGTATAGTTGGTCGCGAGATCGAGCTTTGGCCAATAGAATTAGTTGCCTGGACCAGCCCAGCATCCAGCCACAGTCCTCAGCAGGCCGTGGCCGGACATGAGCAGCTACTGAACCAGCGCTACGATTACCAGCACGAGAGTAGCGAGCCGTTCACCACTGCTTTCGGCCTATCGGGAGTGGCGGTCACTGGTGAGATTGGCGCCGGCGAAGATGCGCTTCTGGTCGTCTTTGCCGGCTATGCTGTCTCCGACCACAGTATTGTGGTGGGCACCTTTTGCCATCCGGCGGACAGAGAAGTTATCGCGGGATTCTTCCAGCCACTTATCAGGAGTGTCGGACCAATCGGGGCGCCCAGCATGGGTACACCGTTGCCGTTGCCAGCCATAGCAGACTCACCCCAAACCGCCCGGCCGGAGAGTTCTGTTGGTCTTGAATACCCGCCGTCCGCGACGCAGCTCCCTTCAGCGGTATCAGCGGAAAGCTCTATCGAGCCACATCGAATGAGTGCTCCGCAGCGCCTGGTTTCGCTGCCGCAGACTGATCGAGCACCAAGTATACCAACGACGCTGCGTCTGCCCGAGCCCAGTGGCGCTGCCCAGCAACCCGTCACCGAGACACCGTCAGAAGCCAGCACTGTCCACTCGCCTCCAGAGACCGAGCCTGTAAATGTACCCTCACCTCCCCCCGAAGCAACTCAGCGGCCTGCTGTCACGCCGGTCGCGCAGGTAATGCCAGGCCGATGGGTTGAGCACATACTCCCAGCAGGAATCACCCTACGGACGCCCCCCGGTTGGTCGGCAACTGTTGATAGTGGCGTTTTTCATGCCTACGACCCACAGCGGGCCGAAGGCATCATGGTTTGCCCCCTCTTTGCTATCTCGCCAATCGCCGATGTGGTTCCCAGTGCCGACAGGGATGCTGACATAATCTGCCAATACTGGCAGCAGTTGATCGGTCACAGTTTTACTGCCAGCAGTCATCTTTCTATCCAGCGTTCCGGGCAAGCTTTTGACGTCTTCAGTGGGACTCTTGCGCTGGGAGAGGACACCGCTCGTGCAATTGTCACTATCGCCGCAGACGAGCCAATTATTTTGCTCACTGCGGCCTATGCGCCATCTGATCAATTTGAACAGTGCCTCCCCAGATTACAACAGATATTGACCGGACTTTCTCTGCCTCGCCTGGCCTCAACTATCCCCGGCCAACTGTCCGGGCGGACTATCAACTGGGCCTCGCGAGAGCGCCACCTGAGTGGTCAGGCACCTGAGGGGTGGCAGATACTGGCTGATATCAGCCAGTATAACGGTTACACAGTCATAACTGTGGACGGACGCTGTGCGGAGCAACCACAGTTGCGTTTTGCTTGGCGCCAGCCATATACTCCGTTTTTCCGCGAGTTTACCCCGCTGCTGCGTGGGCTGGGTCAGCTCCCTGGAGAACCGTACCGCAACTATCCCCAGGAAGCGCCTTTGAGAATACTGTCTAAGCTACCGCCACAAGAATTTATAACCCGAAAGCTGCTGGGGGACATTGCATTACGTCCGCAAGATATCGAAATACAACGAGCCAGACCCTACTTGCAGGCAAAGAGCTTGCTGGATGGCCGCAACCAGACTGGGACGATCGTTGAGCTCGCAGGACACACCTCAAGTGGGTCGATCACAGCACAATACCTGCTGGCGACTGCCGACCTGCCGATCACCGAGGGCAGCTTCCGCTGGGGGGCAGCGTATCTGATGTGGTCGGGACCTGACAGTTCCATCTGGGTAGCACACCGTGCACTCGGTACGCTGCTGGCGACATCCAGAGTTGCCCAGTTGACTTCTGCCGACGGCGACCTCCCCCAGATGCTGGAGGCGGCCCGCAGCGCCTTTAGCGGTGCTACGCCCGAACAGAGCTACAGGCTACTGCCGCTGCTATCCGGAGCTTTTCAGCCGCAAGCAGCCGGGCCTATTATAGTACCTAAGTTCCTATGGGCATACTGGACGGATAGCGAATAGGAGTTCAGATGACCTCCAATATAGATTAGGAAGAGTGGTATGGCCAGGGGATGTGTAGAGCCGCTGGAGGCCGAAGTTGTCGAGTTTGCTTGACTGCCGCCGGCCGCGGCAAGAAGCAGTGGGGTACTGTTCGTTGCTCTTATTGTGGGGGACGGGGTAAGGTGTGGGTGGAAGAAGAAGAGGATGACGAGACCTCCGCAGAGACAGAGGGCCAGGAGTAAGCTGATCAAGTAGTAGTGCAATAACGCTTGGCAGATAGCCGCATAGTCTTTGCCTGAATACATCTGAACAAGGATACAGCAGATTAGTTAATGAAACCCAATCGCCTGCGAAAATGGTTGACCCTGGCGCTCTATCTGGGTTTGGCTACCTTTGTGCTTGTACTGTGGCTGCGGAGAGCTATTGATCACAACCACAATAAGCCACTGCTCTGTTTTCATACTATGGTAACCGGCCAGGCGCCCTGCCCCTTTGTACGCCGGCAACTTCTTCCTCCGACAATCAGAGGCATCAATTCGGCACTGCCCAGTCCGTGGCGGCAGTCGCTGACCCGAATGGCACAGGAGAATCAGCGGCTTGCCGGCATATTCGCACGAAATCCCATTGATCCCGAGTACTTTTCCGAATACATAATCGCCGCCGTCCTCCTTCTCGCCTGCCTGGTCGGCTTTGCCTATGCTATCAGGCTGCTTTTCCTGAGGTTATATTCCGGTTCAGCACTAGCTGCTGACCTGCTGCCTGTATTCGCCCTGCTGTGGCTGCCGATCACCTTTCGAGAAGCAAACCTGGCCTACCTGTACGACTTTCCTACGCTGCTGCTGTTCACACTATCATTGTACTTAATTAGCTCCCAGAACTGGTCAATATTCTACCTTGTTTTTGCACTGGGCTGCCTGAACAAGGAGACATTCATTCTGATTACTCTGATATTTGC
>JALGTD010000021.1 GCA_029821515.1 Candidatus Zipacnadia bacterium
CGCGGATCAGAGTGGATCTTAAAGACCGGCCCGGACACTTCGTTTTCCGCAAATAGTTGCTGGCGCAGAGCAGGAGCTTCCGGGTACATCGAGCGAAATTTCAGCATTACAAAGGGGCGGCCATCCTTGCCCAAACGCGGGTGGGCAAATAGTACCGGCCCGCGGCTTTCTAACTTGATGGCCACGGCTATTATCAACACTACCGGAGCAGCCAAGAGCAGCCCCGCCGAGGCTCCGAATAGGTCGATAATACGTTTAGCAATGAGATATAATGACATCAATCAGAATCACCTATGTGAGGCTTGACCAGTCTATTCATTCTCGGCTTAGTCACTACTTTGCAATAATTATAACACAGTTTATTCACAAAATCAAGAGGAAAGTAAGCTACGTTAAAGGTACTGGTACGCTGTAGACGTTCACCTCCTCCGTAAAGCCTCGTACTTGCACGCTACCTTCATCATTCGTGGTTACGGTATCTTTGACCAACTGCCAGGTATCTTCGCTGACCAAAATCTTGACATCCAGCTCGCGGGTAAGCTCTTCGAGTCGGGCCGCCAGATTGACCTGAGTACCAATGGCGGTGTACTGCATCCGGTCACGCGCGGTGATATACCCGACCACGGCCGGGCCAGTGGATATGCCAATGCCGGCGGCCAGCTCACCCCAGCCGCAGAACTCCCACTCGCCGCGATTAAACTCAATGCGGCGCTGCATCTCAATAGCCACCTGGACGGCGCGGCGGGCGTGATCGGGCTGCTCCAGCGGCGCATTGAAGAAGGCCATCAGCCCGTCGCCCATCAGCTTGTCCAGCGTGCCGTCAAACTCCCAGATGACCTCGTGCATTAAGGTGAAGTAACGATTGAGCAGATTCACGGTAGCCTCGGGAGCAAGCTGCTCGCTAGCGGCGGTGAAGCCACGCAGATCACAAAACAGGCAACTGACTATCCGCCTTTGGCCCTGCAGGATCTGTGCCGCTTCGTCTTCCATAAGCTGGGAGACGATCTGGGTGGGGACGAAGTGGCTGAGGGTCTCGCGCGCCTGGGAGCGCTGTCTCTCCTCCAGCAGAAGCCGGTAACTGATCAAGACCAGTATCACGATCAGACCGGTCAGTGTCGGTGCAAACATCGGCACAATCAGGCTCCAATGAGCAAAAACCCAGATGCTGAACCAGTCATACGCTGCCACAACGCCCAGCGCAAGCAACAATGCCTGCCTGGTGGGCAGTAGCGCAAAAATCAAAGCGATAGCCAGGCCAATGAACGGAAGTATCAGCAGCATCTTTTCGGGCGGGGCCTGGACGAGGAACCGCTGGGTTAGTATGTTGTCGAGAATGGTCGCCTGGATCTCGCCGCCCGCCAGCAGACCACCGAAGGGACTGGCCCGCACGTCGTGGAGGCCCTTGGCAGTAATGGCAACTATTACAATCTTGTTCTCCAGCTCCAATTGAGCGGCAGCTTTGCTTTCGTCAAGTATCTGCCAGACCGGCAAGTGAGGGTAAGTATTGTGCTTACCAGCAAAGTTTATCACCATCCGCCCCCAGCGGTCCAGAGGGACGATGTGCTGGTCGTCAAGGCGCAGGTTGTGCCCAAAGTCAACGCTGATCTGGCCGGGGCGAGCGTCCAGCAGACCTGCTGCTACTGCCAGCGGCAGGGAGGGATATAGCTGGTGCCGAAAGTAACCCACTGGCGCGGTGTAGCGAAAGATGCCATCGGCGCCCTGCACCAGGCAGGTATAGCCCAGTCCGGCAGCGGGTCGAGCTAGCCGGGCAAAGGGATAAGTCAAGTCAGGAAGCTGGTAAACGCCAGCCCAACTAAGCAGCCCCTCTCCCCTATTGACAGTAACCTCGTTCCAGGCCCAGTGTTGGAGCGTCTCGGCGTGGCTTGCTATCGCCATTTCTCGAACGCCCAGGTCGGGACCATAATCGCCTTCTTGCTCAGGACCGGCAGCAAAACCCGCCAAATAGACGTTGCCGGCGCTGGCCAGAGCCTGTGCGAAGGCCTCATCGCCGGCCGGGTCCGGCTCACGCTCAATGAAGAATACATCATATATGATAGCGCGCGCCCCGGCGGCCGTCAGTTGGCGGGTCATCCGGGCAAACAGTTGACGCGGCCACGGCCACTTGCCGACCCTGTCAAGGCTGGCCTCATCAATGGTAACCAGAACGATATCCGGATGCGGCGAGAGAGGGCCACGCAGATGGAAACGCCAGTCAACGGTACGCAGTTCCATCCTATCCAGGACGGTGACCTGGGGCCAGAAGGCAGCCACCAACATCACCAGCGTGCAGGCCGCAGCGATGAGTACAAACCTGCCTACCGCTTTGTATGCCGAACGAGAGCCTGGCGATTCTCTGCCCGCCATGGCGGTCTCCTCTATCGTTTAATAACCCCCCGCCGGGGGTAAATTTGGGTTGAATACCAAGCACGCCTGGAATAGACCCAAGGCGGTGACAGTTGGAGGCTGGAGTAAATGCGCAAGGCTACTTTCGCCATAATCCTTGGATTTGCCTTCCTACTTGGTCTACTTCTGCTGCTGAGCCAATCGCTTTTCGTTTTGCAGCGGGTAGTCCGAGTTAGGGACGTATCGGGGACGGTCAATATCACCCGTAAGGGAGAAGAGGATGCCCAACCCCTGGGCGAGCGGCGACTGGTGCAGGCAGGCGAGCAGCTAAGCACCGGCGCAGAGGGACAATGCACACTGAACTGGATTGATGGCACCCGCATCCGGATGGAACCGGATACTGAACTGACTGTGCAGAAATGCCAGGTCTACAGGGGCGCCGAACAGTCGGCCTTCCGGCTGGACATAGGCAAGATCTGGATCCGGGTGCTGCGGATGCTATCTCAGCAGGATAAGTTCCTCATAAATACCCCTACCGCAACAGCAGGAGTGCGCGGAACAATGTTCGCCGTGGAGGTCGCTGCTGACGGCTCCACCGAAATATCGGTCTACGAAGGCGAGGTTACGGTGGGCGGCGACAGTGGCGAGGTGAAGGTTGCCGCCAACAAGACAGCACGGCTGGGCGGTGGCCAGGCCAGCCCACAAGTCACCGCACTCTCAGCGCAGGAGGCGCAAGCCTGGGCGGCGCAGATTGGCAAGCTTGGGCCGTACCTGGAGATAACCAGCCCAGTGGCCGAGGCAGAATTCATAGGAAAAACGGTCACGGTCAAGGGCCGCTGCGAGCGCAGGGCTAACCTGACCGTCAATGGCCGAGCAGTAACTCAAAAGCCGAACGGCGGCTTCACAGTTGAACTGGAAGTGCCAACTTACGCAAAGCACTTCACGGTTGAGGCAGTTGCCACTGACTACAAGGGCTACAGCACCACAGTACGGCGCCATCTTGTTCGATTACTCCACATCCACAAAGAGCTGCTTGCACCAGTATCACCAGAATCTGGCACTACCGAGTGAAACTGCGCACGACCAGCATAACGGGGTAGTTGGAGCCGGCCTGAGGTATGGTCTGAACGGAAAGCGAACGACTCGCACCAGCGGCCACCAGGCCGCGCCATAGCCGTCTCTCCTCATACGGGCGCATTGTGCCGGTATCTGTCAGGTGGCCGTCTATCAGATAGACACCCCGCCCGGCCCCGCCGGCAGCCGTGGTAACTATCTCAAATGTTACCGGTTGCTGTCGGGCGTTGTCCACATTCACGGTAATGTCATACAACACACCATAGTGGCCGGGAAGCTGGACTATGTCGGGGTCAGTGCTGGGCTTGCCGATGCGCAGGAAGCTCCACGCTCCGCCGATTTGGTGGAAAAGCTCAGCGGTTTGCCGGGCATCATAACGAAACTCGGACAGTCTGGACAGATGTTCGGCATCGGTATCAACCGCTACCAACGGCATATCGCTGGCTCCCGAGCGCGCGACAACCTCAATCATAACCGCTTCAGGTCCAATATTGGTCATCTGGCAGATACCGCTGACAATACGGCTGGGCACGGTGGTGCACTGGTAGGCTTGCCAGGCCGAGGCGGGCGGCACGGTAGCCACATAGCCAACCGAGCCCAGCAGCATGCGCCAGAAGTCATACATCGCCACGTGGCCGCTATGAATCTCGTCAGTGCTGGGGCCAGCCTCGTCACCCAGGATAAAGACCTTCGCTGGTTCGTCACTGGTATTCACAACCCTGACCGCAAAGGTCAAGGGAACTGAGGCGTTATCATTTAGGTGGTGCCACAGCAGTCGGCAACTCTCGCCACCGGCCAGCGATTCGCGTAGCAACGTGCCCGGCCCAGTGACACGCTCAGGTTCGTTACTTACGAGCACGGATTCCGGCGAAGTGGTCGGCGCCGAGATTAGGTCAACACCGATGTTGACCGTCTCGCGGCGGGGTAGATAGCCAGGCCCAGTTATCTGGACCGCCGACTGCCAACCAGCGAAGCTCCGCTGTAACTGTCCGATATGGACAGATGCTTTCGGCTCAATATTGATATTGGCCCATAGGGCGTTGAACACCGCTGCCTGCACAACCTCATCCGGCGCCTGCGGAGTGGTGAGCTGAGCGGCTATGGGATGCGTGATCGTCCCGGCCCAGGGCAGGCATCTCACCGGGAAGCTGGCTGGAATCGCCTCAGTCCCTATCTTAATCCGGGTGGTGCCTCGGGCTATCCCGTTGATGACCAGTACCTGCTTGTCGGGATCGAGGGAGACTGAAATCACCGTCGGATCCTCGCTACTTACCGACAGTTGGCCGGCATAAGTGCCCCCGTAGCGGACACGACGTGACTCGCCCAGCGGCACAACAGTGCCAGAGGCCCAGTCAAGGCAGAGATACGGAGAAGCAAACACACGGCGCAGATTCTGTGCCCATTGCTCAGCCAAGTCTGACGGACGGCTGTCGGCCAGGTCGGCTGTAACTTTGTCCACGGTAACAAGCAGGCCATCACCGGCCATTATGACATAGGAGGAGTCGAGCCGGACAGCGCGGATGTCGTCAGCGGTGATGCCGCGCAGGCCCTGCTGGGTAAGTCGGGTGGCCACCAGACGGGTGCGAGTTTCAATGTCCGACAGTTGAGTGCCACGCAGTCGGATTACCACCGAGTGACCAGCACGTACTTCGCCGATGACCATTGAATCCTGTTGAGATATGCTGTGGGTGAAATACAACAAGCCAGCCCTAACAGGCCAGGCTCCGGCGAGGCCGAGCAGCAGAACGATCGCAGTGAGTGCAATTCTGATGTGAGTCATCTTTGTGGGCAGATCCACCGCTGTGTCAGTACAAAGCGCCACGGGGCTGGGCCACGTAGCGGCTGGCGTAGCTGACCGCGAGCTGGGTGGCTTCGAATATGTCCTTGCCTTCGGCTAATCCTACTGCCAGGCCGGCAGTAAAGGCATCGCCAGCGCCAATGATCTGAGGATTCTCCACTGGCCCGGTCGGTATGTGGCGAGTCTCTGCTCCGTCGTGAACCACCGCACCATTCTCGCCATCGGTAACCACCAGATACCGGGTAGCAATCTCCATCTGCTTAGATTCACGCCGATTAGGAGTAGCTGCGGTTGCTCCTTCCCAGATTTGCAGATAGTCGCAAGGCCGGGGGTCAACGACAGTCGGGCAATCCCAGCCAATTATACGCTGGACCGCCTCGGCGGTGTGCTGGCCAAAAATGCCCTTGCTGTAATCGCTGAAGATGACTGCATCGGGTATACCGTTGGCTTGGGCTTCTTCCAGAGCTGCTTCCAGGGGATAAGTTACCGCAGTTGTGTCTTCGCAGTCAACCCGCGCAATCAACTGCCGCTGGCTATGGGCACGGAGCTTGACGATTGTGGTGGGTAGCAGGGGCTTGCAGAAATGGGTGATGCGGCCCAGCAGATGCTGCAACTGGGCGGCGGCCCAGTCCGGCCCCATTAGGCCGAACAGGGTCACCTGGTGGCCCATCCCCCGCAGCAGCACGGCAACGTTAGCGGCACCGCCCGGATAGTAGCGCCACTGGGGGCCAGTAATACAGAGGGCCGCCCCCTCGTAATTCTCGCGGAAGCGGCCTTGAAGTTCGACATCCAGCATTACGTCGCCAATAACAAATACATTCATCGCTTAGTCCACATCGGGCGGGTCAGCGGCAGCAGTTAGTGAGACTATTCAGCGCGGCCTTCCAACTCGGCGACTTTTGCTTCCAGCTCTTCGATGCGCTCCAGCAGCTTGGGGATGCGGTGTTGCAGGGCCAGATTGCGCAGATTCTCCCGATGGGGTCGAGCTGGCACACCCGAGTAGATGCCCGGCTGGTCAATATCGCCGTAGACCTCCGCTCCGCCGCCGATGACCACATCATCGCATATAGTAATGTGGTCGTTGATGCCGGCCTGGCCGCCCATCATCACGTTGTTACCAATCCTGGCACTGCCCGCGATTCCCACCTGTCCGCACAGCAGACAGTTCTTGCCCATAACCACATTGTGGGCGACGTGGACACCATCATCAATCTTGGTGCCACTGCCTATGCGGGTAGCGGAAATCGTAGCGCGGTCTACTGTGCTATTGGCACCGACCTCGACATCGTCTCCCACAATTACTGTACCGATCTGGGGAATCTTGTAATGGCCTTGCTCGTCGGAGTGGTAGCCAAAGCCATCACTGCCAAGCACAGCCCCGGCGTGCAGCAGAACTCGCTCTCCCAGGACCACCCGGTCGCCCAGGTAGGTATGAGGGAACAGCTCGCAGTCATCACCGATGATGACTTCGTAGCCGACATAGGCCAGAGGATGAATTACTACGTTGTCGCCTATGATAACGTTGTCAGCGATATATGCCCCGGCACCGATACCTACGTTTTCGCCAATGCTTACATTCTCCCCAACATAAGCCAGAGGGTGAACACCTTCGGGCAGGCGGCGCTGAGGAGCAAACAGTTCCAGCACTTTACTGAAGGCCAGGCGGGGCTCTTCGGTGACGATAATGGGCTTGCTTTCCAGTTTCGTGCCAGCCGGGACAATTAACGCTGAAGCCCCCGAATTCTCAGCCTGCGATGACATTTCGGCGTCAGACAGATAAGCGATATGGCCAGGCTTAGCATCCTCCAGACTAGCGGCGCCCGTAATGGTAACGGATTCGTCACCAGCAACCATTCCGTCAACAAGCATTGCCAGGTGGCCCAAGCGATACCCTGTATGTGTCACTGGTTGTTTCCCTCCTGTGCTGTAGGTTTCGGTGATGCCCATATTACTGCAAGTTTTTCAGCGATCAGAGCCGTAAGATCATCTCCCACCTTATCATCTCCGGGCAGCAGTTGCAGATCCAGGTTTTCTTCCCAAGCTATGCGCTGGGTTGCTCGCTGCGTAGCCTGCTCGATGGCCGCAGTTAGAGCCATCTTCCGCGCGACCAGCCGCTCGATTTGGGCGGCGACCGCCTGATTATATTCTTTTTGGGCATCAGCGCGGTCCTGCCCAGCCTGCTGTAATTGCTGTGCAGTGGGCACTGGCCCTATGGTTGGCTTGTCAATAGAAGCGATATCGCCAGTAAACTGCTCAATTCGCTGTATCAATTGTTGGCGTAGCTGGCGACCAGTCGCCGCGCCATAGTTGTGACGTTGCTCAGCTTGAGTCTGCAGTTTACTACGAATCTCAGTGAGAGCTTCGCGCTTGTTCTGTTCCAGCGCCTGGCGCAACTCCTCGCGTCGCGCCTTGCTGATCTCCAACTCCCCCGCAACAGCCTGCTCAATGATCTGGCGGCGCAACTGCTCAGCTTTTTCGCTTGCCACCTCTGGTGGCTCGTCCAGAGCCAACTCCTGGTCGGTCACCTCGGGCTGGCGGCGCAGCATCGCTTCGATCTGTAGATAAGCCAGCCACTGACTTTCCTTCGCCGCAGCCTCCTGGAGCTGGCGCAACACTTCCCGATCGATACGACTGCTTTCCCAATTCAACTGTGCCTGAAGATCACCGGGCAGTCCGCGCAACTCGCCGAAGATATCCCACTGCTCACCCGCCAGCCAATTGTCGCGATATTGATCCAGCCTGCCTCTCCCGCCATTTGCTGGCGGAGGCACCAGAACCGGGCTGTCATACAACCGGTCGATCTCTTCGGCCACCACCGGCCAGCCAACTCCTCGCAGTGCGGCAATATGCTCCTGTAAAGCACTCAGTTGAGCGTATAGCGGATGAGCTGGCATAAGGGCAGGTATGTAGACATGCCCTATTGTCGACTTAGACAGTGTGAGGGGGAGTTTGGTTTCAGCTTTTTTCGGGGTACATCCCGACACCATAAAACAGAGCGCCAGTATGATCAATACTGGCGACACTGCGAGCAAGGTGGATTTATTGGTGAGCGGACAGCTAACTGTAAGTCACCTTCCTCTTCCTATTGGCTACCTGCCCCGCATTTGCCACCAGTAATCCCTATTCGCCTTCCGCAGGTGGCTGCTCTGTTTCTGGGGCCGGCTGGGTTTCCTCAGCAGCGGGTGCCGGAGCCTCTTCTTCCGGCGCTGACTCGGCCGGAGGGTTGAGCCTATCAATGATTGCGAACGTTATGTCCTCACCACCGTACAGGACAAAGGCCCGATCCAGGACTATATCATAGCCATTTTCCTGGGCATATTGGGCAATGACTTCCTCCACGTTGCCCATAAGCTGTTCGCGCGCCGTCGTAACCCGTTCCTGATACTGCTGGTTGATCGTGGCTTCCAACTGAGCCAGTTGCTGCTGGCGAGCGCCCAGGCCTTCGCGCATGGTACTGAATTGGTCAGCTTCTTCGGTGGTGCGTGGCGACTTTGACTCTAGCTCGCGGTAGAGCTGCTCCTTCTGCAGCGAGAGAGCCGCCAGTTCATCTAGCCGCTTGACTTTTTCCTCAGCAATGGGCTTGGGCTGGTCAACAATGGCCAGGGCCTCATTGAAGTTATCCTCAGAAAGGAAGATATAGTCCTGCAAAGACACCAGATAGTTGTGACGACCAGTCAGCCATGCCTTCAGCTCGGCGTCCTTTTCCTGCAAGGCCTGGTATTCACTGCTGATTGTTGATATGTCGACGAACGCTACCTTGCCAGCAGCAGGCGGCTGAGGCTCTGCCTCCTGTCCCCAGCTCGCCGCCAATCCGGTCGTCAGCAGGATAATGATTGTACTGGCTAAAGTGACAGTGCGCTGAGGCAATGTCATTGGTTGTGGCCTCCTTATGGTCCAGCTCACACAAAGGTCCGTGAGCCACAATAGCAGATGTCGCGGCAGGGATGCCGCTCCTACCGGTATTGCCACGCTCGCTAAGTGAGTATTGGCGGTATTCAGAAAGTGTGTCCAAAGCCAAAGTGGGTCTGGCTGCCATCTTCGCCAAAGCCAAAGTCCAGACGGAGCGGCCCCAGGGGAGTGACCGCGCGGATGCCAAAGCCCATGCCGACGTGGATACTAAAGTCTTCATCGTTGGCAGCGATATCAAAGCCAGGCATCTCGGTACGGAATACTCCGCCAAAGGCATCGCCGGCATCCACAAAACTGACCAGGGTCAGACTTTTGCTCAAGCCATAGCGGTATTCAGCGTTGAACAAGGCGAGATTCTCCCCGCGGAATCGGTCCTGCTCGTAGCCGCGCAGGGAGCGAGCACCTCCCACAGTGAAGGAATCGAACAAGGGGATATTGCCAGTGGTAGTGCCCAAGAGCAGGCGCAGCGCAATTACGTCTTTGTTGCCCCGCACGCCAAAGTAACGTCTCCGGTCTAACTGATACCGCTGATAGGTGCTTTCTCCGCCCAGCAGACTGCCGGCCAGCTCCAGGCTCAGATTCTGGTAAGTGCCAGCAGTGGGGTTGGCAATAATATCACGGCTATCGCGCTGCCAGCCAAGAGTAAAGCTATTGACTCGACCACCCGGATGCAAGGGAGCGGCCACGATGAGCGGGTCGTTAGTGTCACCGGGCGGAGGTGGCTCCGGACCGGGTATGGCCATAGGGCCGACCGGATAACCCAGGTTGCGGGTGCCCTGCAGGAAGGAGCTAGACACCTGCTCGCTGCGGACGCCGAGACTGACTCGCTCGGTGTCGGTCATTGGCCGGCTGAGCGTGACCGTGGCCCCGGTACGGCGTTCCTCAAACTGATCTTCGGCCAGACTAACTGCCGCCCCCCCCACGAAACGACGTTGCCGTTGCGTGTCGAAGACACTCAGGTCGAGAGCGGTGTCGCGTGAATCCAAGTAAGGCTCATAGAACTTGAAGTCGTAGCTAGTGCGGCCCCCCAGCTCCGTGTCCAGTGAAATACGCTCGGCGCGACCGCGCAGATTATTCTCAGCCACCGAGATCATTGCCACAAAGTTATCCAGTTCGCTGTAGGCACCAGCTATCGAGACCATACCAGTGGGCTTCTCCGTAATCTGTATGACCGGGATTACCGCCTTCGCCGGTTCTTTATTGCCCGGGTGCAGATCTAACTTGACGTCCTGAAACAGGCCCATATTATAGATACGATTAATATCATCAGCAATTCTTGTCTGCTGAAATAGCTCGCCAGGTTGAGTTCTTATCTGACGCCGCACTACCCACTCCTTGGTCTTCTCCAGCCCCTCAATAGCGACATCTTCAATATAGGCTTCGTTGATTATGAAAGTGAGCCCACCGAATTCATCTATCTTGACGTCGGCGATCTGGGCGATGTAGCCCTGCTCAGAGTAGTAGTCTTCTATCCGCCGCACATCCCGGCTAATAGCCTGCGCGGCAATTATGTGACCAACCTTGCTGAAGATCGTCTCTTTGAGCTGGGCATCAGTGATTACAGTATTGCCGGCAAAGATGATTTGCTCGATGCGCTGGCGCTCGACGACGCTGATGGTCACACTGACATCTTCACCAACCTGCTCATAGGAGACAGCGACGGTATCAAAGTAGCCTAGATCAGTAATTGCCTTGCGGACATTCTCAGCTTTCTGCTCAGTATACGGTTCGCCTATCTTCAGGATGTCTTTGACCTCGTCCAGGATAACGTCCGCCGAGATATATTGATTGCCCTCGACGGTGACCTCGGCGACCAGTGGTTGCTCCTGGGCACTGACTGACCCCAGCAAGACCACGAGTACGACCATCAGCGACAATATGAACAGAACAACAGTTCGGTGGGACTTAACCAGCCACATAGTTTCTCTCCTCTGTAATATCAACAGTCTGCCAGTCAGTGATTAATAGGCCATAGCCCAGCATAACACCATTTCCATATCTGGCAATTGTTTCCTTCCCGCTTAACAGTCAGTCCTGCCGGCCTATTCCGGTTGCAGGTAAGCCTCCAACTTCTCGCGCAGTACATTGCGAGCGCGAAATAGCCGCGACTTGACCGCTGCTACGCTGCAGCCAAGCACATGCGCGATCTCCTCGTACGAAAGCCCCTCGTAGTCGCGCAGAACAACTACTTCTTTGTAGTCGGTGCGCAGCTCAGTGACATAGCGGGCAATCAGCTCGCCCAGTTCGTCGCTCTCCACCAGCCGTTCAGGTGCTCGTGACCAGTCCTTAATGTGTCGCGAGCGGTGCTCTCCCTGATTATCTTCTACCGGCTGGTCCAGCGAGTAGCTCTGACTTTCTCGGTGCCGTCCCACTCGCTCTAAACGATTCTTAGTCAGATTAACCGCGATGCGATACAGCCAGGTATAGACCTGACTTTCGCCACGGAAGTCATCCCAGGCACGGTAAGCGTTAACAAAGGTATCCTGGGTAAGATCCTCAGCTTCCTGGGGATCTTCCAGCATCCGATATATC
>JALGTD010000022.1 GCA_029821515.1 Candidatus Zipacnadia bacterium
TATCAAGGAGCTGGACACCGATGGAACTGCCGCCAGCCTGGATCAGCTAGTCCGAGCAGTTGGTCTTTACGAGGAAGAAGAAGGGCTGGAGCTGCCGGCAGCGGATGTGCCCGCCCGCGACGCTGTGCAGGTTATGACCATTCACGGGGCCAAAGGGCTGGGATTTTCTGCTGTTTTCGTGATGGCCTGGGCGCCCAAAGGGTACACTCCTGTATATGACGATACCTGGGGGCTGGTTGGATTCAATGTGGACGGGGAGGAGTCGGCCAGGAAACGGATCAGCAAGCTGTTCTCCGGCAACGAAGAGCAACTGCGCGAAGAGAAGCGCCTGTGGTATGTCGCGCTGACTCGCGCTAAGCAACTGGTGTGTGTCACCTATGCAGCAGGCGGTCGGCAAGAAGCAGAGATTCCCGATCACAGGAAGAATTCGGCGAGGCACTGGCCGCGAGGGTTAGCCAGGGTCCCGGCTACCGGCTGGCTACGCCGCTGGTGCCGACGAAGCTGCCGGCTGGCCTGGAGCTTCCCAGTCAGGCGGCTGTCATTCACACTAGCTTCAGTGCGCTGCGCGATATCCTGACCTGCCCCCTGCGCTGGTGGATGAGTCGCAAGTGGCACGTTGGCGAGCTTTTTGATGAGGCCGGTTCGGCAGCGCAACTGGCAGCAGGAAGCTGTTTCCATAAGTATGTGGCCGCCCACTATCGGCGCGGCCAGTCCCTGAGCGCGGATTACCTGGAGCGACTGTGCCAGGGGGCGCCGGTCGAGCTGGACGGTGCCGCTGCCGAGCGCATTCGTGGCCTGGTGGCTGCTTTCCAGGCAAGTCCGTGGGCGCAGCGGACTGTGCCAGCCGAGGCGGTGGAACAACCGGTGCATCTGGTGCGCCAAGTGGACGAAGCAATCGTGGACATCAGCGGCAAGATTGATTTGGTTCTCTCGAATCAACACCAGTTTGTGGATTTTAAGACAAACCGGCATCTTAGTGAGGCCGACCTGGAGAGTTATGCTTTGCAGATGTTCATCTACCAGCAAGCCCTGGCCGCCCAGGCCGATGATGGGGATGCCTGGCGTCCGCTGTTGGTGCACGTGACTCCAGAAGGCATTGAGGAGATAGAAGTAGGCCCTCAGCGCCTGACCCGTCAGCAAGATTGCTTGCGGCAAGCCCTGAGTCAGCTCGTGAAGCTTGAATTAAGTCAGCAGCGCCCGCCTGCTCCGCCGAACGCGCCGTGCACGGATTGTCAGTATGCCGACTGGTGTACTGGCGTGGATAGTAACAAGGAGGAAGCAAGCCAATAAACACGACGCCGCTGCGCTGGATTGTTGGCTGTTATGCTTGCTGCTGTCCGGGATGGCGGCCAGTAGGCTCAGGACAGTTGCAGGGAGTCTGGCCGCACTTGGGACAGCCGCTGGCATACTTTTGCGCTGCCTGCTGGAGGTCAACGCCGGCAATAGATGCGGTGGTAGCCAGCCACGCCAGCACGTCGGCAAATTCTTCGGCAAGTTCGTCAGGGTTGCTGCTACGCAGTGCCTGGGCCAGCTCGCCAACCTCCTCAATGAACCACATAAAGGTTGAGGGCAGCCCCCGCGCGCTGTCCTTGTTGTAGTAGATGTCTTCAATTAGGCTCTGGAACTCGTTAATAGTCATCTTATTACAATGTTCGGCAGCAGTGAACCAGCCTCCTTCCGGCGAGCAGGGGTCGAAACTCGTCGATAAGAATCTTGACAGTTCGTCGTTGCTCTGGTATGCTTGTAATGGGTAGCAGTAATGTCTCTTCAGGTGGGCTGAGAGATGATAAGTAGCAAGCTCGGGTCAACGGATGCGGGCGCAGAGCTGACTGAACGCCAGCGACTTATTCTGGTTGCTCTGGTTGATGAGCACATTAGCACTACTCGGCCGGTAGGCTCGAAAATCCTGGCCGACCGCGATGAGCTGGACGTCAGCTCTGCCACTATCCGCAACGAACTGGCTGAGCTGGGCGAGCGTGGCTATTTGCATCAGCCGCATACCTCGGCTGGACGAGTGCCCTCCCAGAAGGCTTATCGCTTTTATGTCAACAATCTGGCCACTGCGCAGGAGTTGTCCCTTAACAAACTGAGTTGGATTCACAGTCAATACCGCCGTATAGAACCGGAGTCTGACAAGATTCTGCGGCTGAGCACCAAGCTATTGGCGGACATTGTCAAGCATCCGGCAGTTGCGCTTGAACCGGGTTCACAGCAGAGCTCCCTGGTTGCCATTGACGCTAAACCGGTCAGTGCCCATGCGGTGAGAATCGCCTGTACATATTCGGGAGGACAGCACCATGAATTCGTGGTGCGTTGCGAGGGAACTGTCACAGCGGACCAGGTCAATTATCTCGGCCATCTTATGAAAGAAGAACTGAAGGGCTCTTCGGAGCCAGGGGCCGACGGGCAGGCAGAATCTCAAACTGGGGAGCAAGCTGTTACTGACGAGCTGCTGCGGGCGGTGCGCCACCAGCTTTGGGCCTCGGGCGAGGGCCGCGTTTACGTTGAGGGGACGGCCTATGTTCTCGAACAGCCTGAGTTCAAGGAGCTATCCCGCCTACAAGCGGTGGTCAGGATGCTTGGCCAGCAGCAGGCGTTGCGCAGACTGCTGTCAATGGCCAGCAGCGAGCCGGAAATTATGGTAGTGATTGGCTCCGAGCATACCATGCCCCAGTTAGCACGATGCAGCACGGTGATGTCCGGATTTAGTGGGCCGAGCAATCAGCGCGGTATTCTGGGCGTTGTCGGGCCAATGCGCATGGCCTATCACGAGGTAATATCGGCTGTAGATTGCGTGGCCCATCAGATCGGGGAAATCCTGCCTGGCACCGACACTCACTATCTCTGATAGCCCCAGTGATTTGATGCTTGCAGCGGACGAGGAATCGTGCTCCGGCCTTAGCAATTCTTCTACTATATTGATTTGCTATTTCTGTTGGGGCTTTGCCTGGCAGAATTGATAGAATTTGGAGGTTGCGTAGGTGACTGACGAGACTGAATGCAGCAAAGCAACTGAAGCCGAAGAGGCAACGGAGAAGGCTCCTGCCTCACAGGTAGAGCTTGAGAAGCGAATAGAGGAATTAGAAAGTGAAGTTGCTCAGTACGAGGACCGCTACCTGCGTGCTGCGGCTGAGTTGCGCAACTACCGCAAGCGTACAACTGACCAGCGTGCCCAACAGCTCCAGTATGCTCATGAGCAGCTCGTCACCGCCCTGTTGCCGGTATTAGACCATATGGAATTGGCCCTGCGATCGGCTGACGTTGAAGCGCAGTCACCAGAGGAAGTCCTTGCTGGTGTCGAGATGATTCATCGACAACTCCTTGAGGTGCTCCAGCAATTCGATGTGAGGAGAGTGGCGGCTGTCGGTGAGCAATTTGATGTGCGTGTCCATGAAGCGGTCGAACGCAGAACCGTTGAGGATGGGACAGTGGACAGCGGCGAGATCATCGAGGAATTTCGCCCCGGCTACAAGCTGCATGATCGGGTGTTGCGTCCTGCCCAGGTTTGTGTCTGTTTTAAGCAGGAAGATGCAGGAGAAGAGCCCACTGACGAAGAACAGGACTAAGACTAAGCCAGTGCCGTCAGCAGGTTCGGCATTGATGCTTCTCTGTATGTGTGCTTTGCAGCGTCGTCTTGACAGGCCAGCAATAGGGCTATATAATCTGAATGCTTCCGAGTTTCGTGAGCCTTTTCATGTGCACTTCAGCCAAGGGAGGGGCCGGTGATGCTAGATAACGTAGAAGACTATGCCCGAATACGCGTAGTCGGTGTTGGAGGCGGTGGTTCCAATGCTGTGGACCGGATGATTGAGGCAGGGGTTATGGGTGTTGAATATATAGCGGTCAACACTGACCTCCAGGTCCTGGATCTGTCGGCAGCTGACAAGAAGCTGCAAATAGGGGAAAAACTCACCAGCGGCCTGGGCACCGGCGGCGATCCCGACATCGGCCGGCAAGCCGGTGAAGAGAGTCGCCAGGAAGTGCTGATGAGTCTTGATGATTCCGATATGGTCTTCATCACTGCAGGAATGGGTGGGGGCACGGGAACCGGAGCCAGTCCTATCATTGCCGAGATTGCTCGCGAAATGGATGCCCTGACCGTGGGCATCGTCACTAAGCCGTTCGCTGTTGAAGGCCGCCGCCGCGCGGAGGTCGCAGAAGAAGGCCTCAAGCGACTCAAGGAGCAGGTAGATGCACTAATTGTCATTCCTAACGATCGTCTGATTGAGCTATCCGACGAAGATCTCACTCTGCGGCAGGCCTTTGCCCTTGCCGACCAGATTCTCCATCAGGGGGTACGAGGCATTAGCGAAGTTATTGTTGTTCCCGGTCTGGTTAACCTCGACTTTGCTGACGTCCGCTCAGTTATGAAGGGTGCGGGCACAGCCATGATGAGCATCGGCGAGGCCAGCGGGGAGAACCGAGCCGCAGAAGCAGCCAATATGGCCATTGACAGCCCCTTGCTGGAGACGAATATCAAGGGAGCCACTGCCCTGCTGGTAAACATCACTGGCGGCCCTGATCTGTCTTTGCGGGAAGTTCATGAAGCTGCCCATCTTATCCAGGAAGCTGCGCAAGGTGAGGACGATACCGCCGATATGAGCCTGGGCGCGGTGATTGATGAACAGCTTGAGGGTAGCCTGCGCTTGACTGTGGTAGCCACCGGCTTTGACGAAGGCCCTGCGCGGCGGCCCTCTGCCCGACGCTGGGCAACCGACGTCGAAGAAGAATCAGATGAATCCCGGGAGGGTGCGACCCAGCAGGCCTTCCAGGAAGAGATGCCCACATACGATGAGAATGACCTGGATATCCCCGCATTTCTGCGCCGCCACTGAGGCGTATGATATAGATGTCGGCTGGGGTCTATCTTAGCGGTTCTCGCTGAATATCCTCTGATACAGTTCTTGCACCTGCTGGGCGACCCGGTCGGTGCTGAACAGCTTGTGGGCGCGGGCCAGTCCCTCCGCTCCCATCTGCTGAGCACGCTGGCTATCGCCCAACAGGGTCTCAATTGCACTCGCCAGAGACTGAGCATCCTCCGGTGGGACCAGCAGTCCGGTTTGGCCGTCAACTACTACTTCTGGTACCCCGCCTGACTTGGTGGCCACCACCGGCCGGCCGGTCGCCATCGCCTCTATTATCACTCGCCCGAAGGGCTCTCTTACCGAGGGCAGTACGAATATATCACACAGCCGTAGCAGCTCGGGAACATCGCTGCGAAAGCCCGTCCATATCACCTGCTCAGCCAGTCCCAATTCGGCTGCTCGCTGCGTAAGCTGCTGTTCGTAGCCGGCCTCCCAGAAGGCTACCTCCCCGACGACGACTAGCTTCAGTCGTGGCCAGCGCTCAGCCAGGCCGGCCAGCGCTTCCAGCAGAGTCATGTGCCCCTTCCAGGGGGTGAGTCGGCTGACCATCAGTAGCACGCGGTCATCGGCGGTCAGTCCAAGTTCGTTGCGCAGCCTTGGGGAGGGCGGACCAGGGCAGAAATTGTCCAGCGGTATGCCATTGGGGATGACGGTTACCTCTATAGGCAATCCTGCGAATTGCTCTGCTACCGCCTCAGAGATTGCGATCACATGGGGGCGCAGCAGACGCGCTGCGCGGCGCAGCCAGTGATAGCCTTCATCCTCTCCGAGTAAATCGCGGACATGCCACACCAGCGGCAAGCGCCTGAGGCGGGCCGCCAAACCACCAATGAAATGAGTCTTCAGAGAGTTGGTGTGCACCAGTTGGGCACCAGTGCGTCGTAGAGCCCCGCGCAGCTTCAGGGAAAGTCGCAAAGCCGTCCACACATTAGGTATCAGGTGTAGTAGTCCGGCGCTGACCTCATCTCTTTTCTGCTCTAATAGCGGATGGGGCAAAAACACAGCTACTTTCGCGACGTCGGCAATTCGATCGGATTGCAGCCACTTAGCTCCCTCAGTATGGATGATTGTTGGAGTCAGAGCAGTCCGGTCCAGTCGGCTGATAAGCTCGATGAGACTGTGCTCGGCCCCTCCGAGGTCTACGGCATGATCCACGTAGGCAATACGCGGGGGGGCGTCGCAGCTCATCAGCTTACCTCCGGCGGGCCTGAGGTTAGACTCCAATCAACCAAGGCCCTGTGACAGCGCGCTGCCACCTGTTGCCAGGTAAACTCTTCCAACACACGGGCCCGTCCCGCTGTCCCCAGTTGGGTGGCCAAGTCCGGGTCAGAGAGCAGCCGGATGATGGCTGAAGCTATCGCGGCAGGGTCTTCGGGATTGACCAATAGACCGGTCTCGCCGTCAACTACGGCATCTGAGACACCACCGGTATCACCTGCGACCACCGGCAGACCGTAGAGATTCGCTTCCAGATAGACCAGCCCCAGGCCCTCAATTGGCTGCCCGTACAGATTGCGGCTGGGCATAACAAAGACATTGCTGGCCTGGTATAGAGTGGATAGTTCGCGGTCATCCACCTCGCCCAGAAACTCCACGCAATCTTCAGTTCCGTATTCCGTGGCCAAGCGACGTAGTCTCTGTTCTTCGGGTCCACTGCCGGCGATGATGTATTTGACGGGACCTACTTCGCTGACTATCTGCGGAAGAGCGGCTATTACCTGGCTGTGTCCCTTGCGCCTGACCAGGCGACTGACGGTCAGCAGTATGGGCCGGTTATATTGGGCCGGTTTGTGGCGTAGCTGTTCGTCAGGGATTGGGGTGGCAGCAAACTGAGTCGGATCCACTCCGCCATAGATCACTCTAACGCGATGCTGAGGAAGACCGCGCCGGCTTAATTGCCGGGCGGAGTAATGGCTGATGGCCAGGCCGCCTGCGGCACTGCGAATGACCAGTTGCTGCATCAGCCACTTACCCACATTCAACCCGGTTTGTACCATCTCGCGGCCGTAGCCCATCACCACGTACGGGGTACCAGTCTGACGCTGCACCAACCACGCGGCATAACCATCAGGCCACCAGTTACCGGCTATTATCGTCCTGACTTTCTGTCCGGGGTTGCCTTCACGAATGTAGTTTATGGCAGCACTGGCCAGGCTGCGGGCTGCTTGGAATCTGCGCCCAGCAGGAACCCGCAAGGTTGGCACCGGGCTGGTGGCGTCAAACTCTGCGGCCTGGGGTTGCTCGGCGGCGATTACTACGACTTCTTCTCCGTAGCGGTGCAGAGCTACAGCCAGTCCGTACAGGTAGCGCTGGATGCCACCGGTGCTGGGAGGAAAATCATTGGCCAGAATAAGCAGAGACATAATCAGCCGCCCGTATTATGATTTGCCCGCGCCTGTCGCGCTAAATGCCGGGCACAACGTAGAGGCTCTGGCCATCCATAGTTCACTGTCAGCTTCATTATCACCTCCACACAGCTTTGTACGTCGGTGGCAGGGCCGGGGCCCGGCACAATTGGATACTCGCGCTATTCCTACCTCGTGGATGGTGGCCCGTGTCAGCCCGTGCTCTGCACGCGCCGGGTGATGGTGGGGCCTGGTGACCCCACCGGGCATGAGCAAGACCCGGTGGCCTTGTGCGCGGGTACCCACACGCTGGAGTTCCGGTTCTATCCCCAGCAGCGCCTGCGCAGCATGAATCGGGTGGATCAGGCGTATGTAGGTCACAACGTGATCATCAACCATGTACGCCTAGTGCGGGTCCACCCCACATGTCAGCGCCGATTGCCCGTCCGTAGCCCAGACCAGCAGCTTCAATGGCATGACGGCGACTCCGTTGTCTTGCGGGGTGACTCCATTACCGATGAGGGCTTATACGCGCGCCATCTGGCGCGCATGCTGGCCACCGCCTACCCCGGTGCGACCAATACGCCGAACCGGCGCGCACCCACCTCGTAGAGTTCTACAAGATGCTCGTAACTTCCCACATTCCCCGACGCCTTGATGGCGACGGTTAGGGCGTTGTAGCCAGGGATTAGACTCTAGCTCTGGACGGCAGAGGCAACCAAGCCAAAAGTCAAATCAGTACGTTTATTGACAGTGAGAGCCCAACATTGTATAAGACAGTGCTTAGTCCCTATCAAGTGCGTATTGTGCGATAGGAGACGAGCAGAATGGGTAATGTCCGTATAATGCTGTAAAAAGGGAGGAGCATGGGCTATCCTTAGGTGGTCAACAAACCACAGGCCCTTGAGGCCGGAAAGGATGAACCCTTGCCGACCAACAGAATAGCACCCAGTGAGGAAATGCGCCAGTGCCTGGAGCAATTCTTGGCCGCAGGGATCGAGCAGGACGAGGCACCGACGTCTCCTTTGTTGCGGCTGGCCGCCCGGGTGGTCTTGCAGGAGACCCTGGAGGCCGAACAGCGAGATGTAGTAGGATGCGAATAGTGCTGCCATAGAGCGCCGTGTGCACCCACATATGTTTAGGCATACCTTCGCCACCGAATTGCTTTCGGAGGGCTTCGACATCCGGCAGTTACAGGAGCTGTTAGGTCACGCCAACCTGTCCACCACCCAGATATACACTCACGTCAACCTGGGAGAGCTCAAGGAAAAGATGAAGCAGCGGGGACAGACGTCGGCAGAGGTCGACGGGGTACAGCGGCTTGCCCAGGCCTTGGTGAAACTACCCAAAGAGCAGCAGGAAGCCCTGGCAGAGGCCCTGAGCGCATAGTCCAGCGAAAATGAGGCTGCACAGCGCCAGCTTCTACGCCTTTTGGTTTGAGTAGCATTCGGGCAATGGAAGGAAATCACATGCTGTCGGCAGAAGTTGTAGGAAGTCTCAGCTAATCCCAGCAACATAGGAGTACGAGCGATGAGATTGGCAATGAGGGTGGTCGTGTTGTGCGTCTGCGCGCTCAGTATGATGGCTGCGCCAATCCATGCCCAGGAGGGGGCTGTCGTCGTGCCTACCGGAGAAAGACAACTGTTTTTGGACGACTACATCGTCGCCGAAATCAACAACCTGACGCACGCTATGCACCAGCCGGACAAGAAGGGAGCTGTTATCCGGCCGGACTGGTCTATTATGGGCGAGCGGACTAAGCAATTACGCAGTGCGCCAGTCTGGAACTCCGAGCGGGAGATTTTCCAGATGTGGGACCTCTACGGGAATGAGCCACCATCGCCATATTCCGATGTTTCCGGCTATTACGAAAGCAAGGATGGGTTGAATTGGTCCAAGCCGATTGTGGGGCAGATTGAATTCCGAGGCTCGACGGAGAACAACTATGTTTCTGTCATGATTGATGGAAAGCGCCACGGGCCCGGTGGTTGGCTGGTGTACGACCCGACTGACCCGGATCCGGCCCGCCGCTATAAAGGACTAGCGAAAACCTCCAGGGGCTGGCAGCCCTTCGTGTTCGATGGGATGACGACGGGGGCGGCGCTCGCCGTGCCTCCGATCCCTGGGTCCGGCGATATTCATCTATCCTTTGACGAACGAGAACACCTGTTCATCGCTACACCTTATATATATGCAGCACCCTACGGTCGCTCCGTTGGTCTTTCGGTCAGCCGTGACTTCGAAGACTGGACTGCACCGGAGCTGATCTTTCAAGCCGATAAGTTGGACCAGGAGCTAGGCCGGGAGAATATCAAAGCGCGGCTGGCTGATTCTATGCTCGCGCAACCCGTCTACAATGACCCAGCCGAATACATTGTAAATCTCTACAACATGCGCATCTTCCGTTATGAGGGGCTGTACATCGGCCTGCCATCGATGATGCACTGGACTGGCATAGTTCCCACGACGGGGCTGGCCACGGGCTTCTCGCTTGTCCAACTGGCCTGCAGTCGCGACCTGCACAACTGGACGCGCCTGGGTGATCGGCAGCCGTTCATTGCTCCCTCCCGGCTCGGCTCCGGTGCTTATGACTTAACCCAGATTATCCCCCCGGGCAACCCAGTCGTACGGGGCGAGGAGTTGTGGTTCTACTACACTGGCCTTAAATATCGTCATATTCCTAACGGTGCCGATCCTGACCAGGCTGCGATCTGTCTGGCGGTGTTGCGCCGGGACGGGTTCATCTCGCTAGACGCTGGGGAAGAAGCTGGCAGCATCATCACCAAATCCTTGCGCATCCCCGAAGGGGCCCAGCGGCTATTCGTCAATGTTGATGCACCCAACGGCGACCTGCGTGCAGTGATTCTGAACACCTCCGGACAGCCGCTGGAAGGCTTTGCCATCGATAAGTGTGTGCCAGTCACGGGCAACCAGCCCCACGCTGAGGTAACCTGGGAGGGGAATCCGGACCTGTCGGCACTGGCCGGCCAGGACATTCAGCTTCGCTTCCGCCTGCGCAACGCCAGCTTCTACTCGTTCTGGTTTGAGTAAGCTCCAGCCGGTCGGGGAAATACTAATGTGTAAACAGTTTTCAGCAAGTTCGATTGATTTCCTGCTTGATGCCAGGAGAGATAGCAAGTGAAGAAACACACGGTACTATACCTGCCAACACAAAATCACACTGAGCGAGTTTTTAGTCCAGAAGACTTTACTCAATTAAGAGAAGAATTCGATGTGACCGTAAATCCTGGCGATAGCTCTATGACCACCGAAGAAGTTGCGGAGGTCATCGGAGGATACGAAGCCTTGATCACAGGCTGGGATGCAAGCCCTGACCTGACCGCCGAGGTAATGGAGAATGCCGATAAGCTCCAGATCATTGCACACTCCGCCGGCAGTGTGAAGGCCTTCCTGACTCAGAAGATTGTTGACGAGTACCTGAAACCGCGTGGGATTGTTACCTTTAGTGGTGCCGACGCCATAGCCTACAATGTAGCGGAAAGCACCATCGGTATGATGATTATGACGACCCACGACTGGCTCAAACACGCCCGGTACATTCGGGAGACCGGCGGCTGGCGCAGTCCAGAGTTGTCCATCGGGGAACAGTTGCTGATGGGGGCAACGATAGGGGTGATCAGCGCCAGTAAAGTTGGTCGGTTGGTGCTGCGATTGCTAGAACCGTGGGACTGCCAAATCCTCCTGTACGATCCCTACGTTAGCGCCCAGGATGCTGAGGAATTGGGCACGGAAAAGGTTGAGCTTGACGAGCTATTCGAACGGTCAGATATTGTTACGGTCCATGCACCGTCAACTCCCGAAACTGACAAGATGATTGGTGCTCCGCAGCTTGAGTTGCTGCGGGACGGCGCTACCCTAATTAACACCTCGCGGGGCAGTGTAATAGATGAGCAGGCCCTGGTGCAGGAGGCACGCCGGCTGAAGATATGCCTGGATGTCACTGAACCGGAGCCACCTGAGCCGGACAGCCCTCTGCGCCAATCCGAGAACATTACTCTGCTGCCGCATATCGCTGGTGCTGGTGTCTACGGATACCACAAAATTGGTGAGGCGACACTTCAGGCGCTGCGCGACCACTTTGCGGGTCGTTCCGTCCGGGGAGCAGTGGACTACGACCGGTTCTCAGTATTGGCCTAGCTATGCTCAAATAGCGGGATGTTCCCAATTGAATGATGAGTTAGAACAACCTGAACTATCTGTGGTTATCCCAGCATATAACGAAGCTGAAGGCATTCAGGCCGCTCTGGAACAGGTGGCGGCCTATTTCCAGTCGCGTGCGGTAACCGGGGAAATAGTCGTTGTTGATGATGGCAGTACCGACGGCACTGCCGGAGTTGCTGGCCAGGTTTCAGTGTCGGTGCCCCTGCGCATCCTGGTCAACGAACAAAATCGAGGTAAGGGCTACTCGGTGCGCCGGGGCATTCTCAGCGCACGGGGCCGCTGTGTCGGCTTTGCCGACGCTGATATGGCCACGCCGATTGACCAGCTTGATAAGGTCCGGCAGGCGTTGGAGTCCGGTGTGGATGTGGTAATAGCTTCGCGGGCTTTGCCTGAGTCGGATATCGCCAGGCACCAGCCGTGGTGGCGAGAAAGAGTGGGGAAAGTATTCGGCAGCTTCGTGCGCACTGTGTTGCTGCCCGGCATTGCCGACTCGCAATGCGGCTTCAAGTTTTTCACTGCCGC
>JALGTD010000242.1 GCA_029821515.1 Candidatus Zipacnadia bacterium
CGCAGCCGCCGCGAAGATTCACCCGTAAGCCCCCGCGAAACCCTCACTCGCCAAAAGCGTAGGAAGCTGCGCGCGCTCACCGAGCAACTCCGCAAACGCCACCGACTGGTGGACAAGCCGGTGCGCGTGGATCTGGTGGAAGTAACCCTCAACCAGCGCGGGAAAGTCAAATCCTGTCAACTGCTGCCAGGGCTGGCTTTGGAGGAGCGATAGGCCGTCTGCCGGTCCTGCTGGCAGCCGCAGATACGCTGAACTCTCCGTAAGTAGAAGTGCCGCCCAGCTTCAGAACGGGGTAGTATACTCCACACGACCCTCCAGAGAGCGCTCCAGGTCCTCGCGGTTTTGCGGCGGGGTGGTGCGATTGAGGGTGATGATGAGACGGCTGTTTTCAGTCCAGCGGTCCTCATACTGGAGACTGAACACCGAGTAGGGGACAATCTTCTGGCCATTTTCGCGCGGCACTGCCACGCCTGACTGATAGCCGAGGGTCAGATGACCGTACTTCAATGCTCCTTCGAGTGACTCGTGAGATAGAGTGTAGCCAGCATCGGGATACTGCGGGCGATAGACGGCCAGGTGCACCTGGCCCATATCCCCGAAGGACTTGGTGTACTTAAGCTGCGCAATCTTCTCAGCGCGAGGCTTCTTCTTATCCTCTGGCTTCGGAGTACGGTCGCCCGAGGAGAAGCCTACCACCAACTTGCCCAGAGCGTCTTCGCTGCCACACTCTAACTGGCCTTCGATTCCGCCTTCAGCGCCGTGGTTGGGGTCGGCGAACTTGGCTCGATACGCCTGCACGAGGATACGACCGGCGCTGCCGATACTCTTAGCATAGTCGACCTCGAGGATGGACTTAGGGAGGGCCTTCTTCTTGTCGCTGGGATCAGGCACAAAATCTCCCGACCGAAACCCCACCGCCAGCTTGCCCAAGTCATCTTCCTCGCCGCCTTCGAGCTTGCAGCGCACATAGTCTATGACAGCCTCACCAGAAGGAGAGCTTCCATAGTCCCAGTACCGGTAGCCTGCGTCCATATTGATGCCGCTGAACAACGGCCGATTCAAACTGACCTCAAATAGGTCGGCGCTCTGCACGGTTTTTCCGTCACGGCCCACCGGGTTGGCCACTGCCCCCAGCTTCATATCTCCGCCCAGAGCCGGGAAGGCAAACTTGATGCCCTGCATCGGCGCCAGCCGGGCCGGGTGGTCTTCGTACTCAAGCTTAACGCTCAGCTTATCCGGATCGCCACTGACCAGCGCCAACTGCAGGATGGGCTGGTCGTAGCGCTGCCACTTCTTCTCGTCATATTCGGAGAGCCGACCAGTAAGCTGGACATAACTGGTGTCGCCAAACGATACTCGCAAATCGCCAGCGCCGTCAGGATCTTCGCCCGGTTGTCCCCAGGTGGTATAGCCAGCCTGCACGCTCAATCCGTTGTCAGCACTCTCCCTAGTGAGGTAAAGATTACGCACCATCCTGGCGACATCACTGCTGTCATTGAGCTGATGAAACAGAGCATTGAGCGACAGGTTCTTGGTCAGGTGCCAACGCGCCAACGCCTGGCGGTCGCGGCTGGCGCTCGCCCCGTGGTCATCGATTTGATAGTTGCCGATCAGTTCCAGCCCTGCCAGAGGCTGGTAAGTCACATCAATGTCAGTCTTGCGGTAATCTGCCCGTCCGGTATTCTCCGAGATGGCGTGCCGGGCAGTTATGGTAGCGTTATCACTGAACAACTTAAACTCAGGCAGGTCTATTGTTGTCAAGCCCGTACGCTTGACACCGCTGGCCAGCGGAACGTTGGTGAACTGGCGTGTTATCTTCAGACTCTCGCCAGCCAGCGGCACAGTGAAAGAGCTATCACGCACAACCCGGTAGTCACCAGCCTCGCGAATTGACTTCAACCCATAGGAGAGGCGAGCGGTTGCGCCGAATAGGTCCAGCGGCACCTGCTCCAGGAGCGTCTCGCGGACTTCCTGATGAGGCTTTTTTTTCTGATCAATCTGCTTGATGGTGTGGACCAGCTTAACGCCATCCCCTAAGAAGCCCAGCGGCACGGCCAGGTCCATTGTCGGTCGGCTGCTGGTAGCCCCAATCTGGCCATGGGTTGTGCTGAGATGGTAGGCCAGCGCTAAGCTCTGGGTCTGGATTGACAAGTCGCTGTCGTGGTAGACGTGATAGTCACCGGGCTCTCGCGCCGACTTGCGCAGGTGAGACAGGCTGACCTCGGCACCAAAAAGTTGCAGCGGCAGGCCCAGGCCAAACTCCCGTACCTCTTGAATCGGCTTCTTTTTGCGCTCTACCTGCTTGATGTCATAGGTGAGTTCAGCGCCGTCGCTGATAAAGCCCAAAGGCAGCGCCAGGTCCATTGTCGGCCGACTGGTCTTGGTACCGTCTTTGTGCGTAACGTCAATATTGTACTCGACTAGGCCACTGCCAAAGATGTTCAGCGCCGGCATATCTATCTTCAGAGTCTCAGTATTGGAACTGGTACCGCCCGCGGAGTGCGCCGTGAGGTACTGAGCCGTCAGTGGCTTGCCTTCAAGCTGAGTAGCCAGTTGCGCATCATAAGTGGCAGTACGAGTGTTAGCCTGGCGCTTGGTGATGCGGCGCAGCGAGAGATCGACGCCAGCTCCCATCATCTGCCAGGGAGTCTCCAGCAGTGAGGTGCGTACCTCGGCATCAGGCTGCTTCTTCTCCTTGACCTGCAGGATCTGATGTGAGAAGCTGGCCCCCGGCACGAGGCTGTCAAGGGGAGTGGAAAAGTCCAGCGTCTGCCTTGCGGAGCTGCTACCATTCTTGTCGGTGGCGATGCGCGTGTAGCTGGTGCTGGCCTGGCCACCGAACATCGCCAGCAGCGCATCAACCTTCGCGGTGCGAGTGCGCTCGGTGCTGCCGTCAACCATCTGCCTGACCTCGGAAAAGCCCAGCTTGCCTGGATACCGTTATGTTCCTCAAAGTTAGAGAACGCCAGCTTGCCGGTCCCGCCCATCATCGGCAGACCCAGACTGGCTTCCGTAGTGCGTTGGTGTAACCCGAAGGGGTCGGGAGAATCAGTGGTCTGCAGCTTAGCCGCAATGTCATATCCGTTGCCCAGCCCCGACTCCAGCGAAATGATTTCAGTGAGCAACTGTTCAATCCCCTGGCCGCGCGTGAGCTTCGCCGACTCGATCCGCTTGTAGCCCAGGATACCAGCAGTGGTACCCGAACCAAAGCCCTGGCTCAAACTCAGTGTCTTGATCTCTTCCCCGGAGAGCAGCGCACGGGTCAAATCCCGCACACTATTTATCTCGCGAGAGAAGCCGAAGTGAGTGCGGCTGGCCAGCTCCAGGGAGAGACTATCGGTAAGCTCAC
>JALGTD010000243.1 GCA_029821515.1 Candidatus Zipacnadia bacterium
ATAGCCCAACGCATCTGCCTCGCGGCGGGCAATGCCGAATAGACGCCCAGTATCCACAGGACACGAGTCATTCCAGAAATCCTCGGCGGTAGGCTGCGAAACAGGAATGTGCAGGGCTATCGGGTCGGCCCGATAGTGGTGAGCCAGCAAGATGGCAATCCGCACTATCCCGGCAGCGGTGTAAGGATTGTCTATTACAGCTATTACGTAGCCTTCAGGTCGGCTATAGGGTTTAAGCTTCGGCCAGATCCACGGCACAATTTCGGCTTCGCCTGGCGGCTCACGCAAAGCCTCCTTGACGACCACTTCCTTATCCGGCACAGTCTGAGCTTCCCCGGAGGCAATAGCCACATAACGCACCAGTGGCGCGCCAATCAGTTCATTGATCACGACACTAGTGAGTACCACGTCAATGATTATGGTACGTACCATTTCCAGGGCAGGGTCCTGTCTCACCAGATACGCCAGGCCGATAGCTAAACCTGCCTGCGGCAACAGAGCCAGACCAACGAGAGTGGACTGTTGACGGGGAAGATTAGCACACCGTGCCCCCAGCCATGCGCCCAGATATTTCCCGGTTGCGCGTGCCAAAACAAAGGCTATGCCCAGTGCCCCCGCTGCCAATAGTTCACCGAGGTGGAGTTCCGCACCGGCCAGGGCAAAGAAGAGGCCATACAAGGGGGGTTCGAAATCATTAAGAGCGCGGAAAGCCCGGACATCGCGGCGGTCCCGGTTCACTACCGCAAAGCCCGCAGCAATGCCGGCGAGCAGTGGCGAAAGTCCTACGAAACTCGCGAAACCCCCCGTGACGAAGACAGCCGCAAGCGCCACGACCAGCACGTCATCGCGGTGCGTGAGCTTGTGTACAATAAGGTCCGTGCCAATTCCTATGCCAAAACCCGCGGCCAGGGACACAATGGTATTGGCCAGTGGCAGCACACCCTGCATCCAGCCAGAGCCTGCGGATGTTCCCAACAACACCTTCACGGCAGCAACAACCAGGCCGAAAAGCGTAACGCTCAGGGCGTTGTTTACCACCACGCTGGAAAGAGCGAGGCGTGACAGCGGCCCAGAAGCCCCTAACTCACGGAAGACCGCCATGGTGGCCGCCGGGGCAGTTGCCACCGCAATTGCGCCACAAATGAGGGCCACTGAAACCCACAGTGCTGGCCCGGCATGCGCTCCACCTGCACCGGTAAGCCACGCTACCAGACCAACAACAAGCGCCACCAGGACAAAGCTCCCCAGCGACTCACCCAGACTTACCCGCGTCACAGCGCGGGCCGAACGTCGTAACTGCTGCAACTCAAAACGCTCACCGATAGCAAAAGCAATCAACAGCAGGGCGATACTGGTAAATATGTGCAGGCGCGATTCCAGCATCTCCGCCCGAATCACATTCAGGCCACTGGGTCCCAGCAAGATGCCTACGAGAATATATCCGGTGACCGACGGCAGGTGCAGCAGCCGTACCAGCCATACTCCCGCAAAGCCGGCTGCCAACAGCACGCCCAGAGCTAAGATTATATTAAACTCACCGATGCTACCCATATCTACTTTCGTCCGGGTTCGTCCTGGTCAAGCTCGTTGATGCCTTTCGTTAGCTCCTCCATCAATAGTCAGTATATTCTTCTGTTGTCTGCTAGGTCCCTGCTTCCTGACTGCTCGTGATCAGCACCCTTACGAGCGCCGTGACTGTCTCATGGTCACCGCCTGGATGACTACGGGAATAATGAAGGTTGCCGTGAAGGCCATAGTGGAATACGTCAACATCTCGGGGCCGGGCGCTGATCCAATCGTCTGCCGCAGCGCATAGCGGCCTGCCAACAGTATGGCAATCGAGGGGATTACCTTCACCAGGTGAGCGGCAATAGAGGCTTGCTCCGGGTAGCTGTCAACATAGCGCAGCGCCAGATAGCCCACGCCGCCGCCCAGCAGCGCCCCGGCCGCCGACACGCCGTTCTGCAGGTCCTCGCCAAATATGTACATTACTGTGCCGCTGACAACCACCATAGCGATGCACTGCAGTGTACTCAACTTGAGCCGACCTGTGTCAATCCAACCCGTCACCTCCACATAACAGCTCAGCAAAACAGCCCCGAGGGCTAACCCGACCACAACATCGGCGGGCCAGTGAAGCCCCAGATAAAGCCGGGAGAAAGAGACCAACACAATTATGGCAACTGGTATCAAGCGCCAGCGCCAGGAGCGCAGTTGCAGAGCGATATATCCCCACACTACCACCGCGAGCAAGGCGTGACCGCTGGGCATCGAATAGCCCTCGGCGGTGGACAGGGCCAGAGGATGGAGAAGATCAGGGTGTTGCAGATAAGGGCGCGGGACCGCCCACAGTTCCTTGAAGACCGCCATAAGATAGGCTGAGATCACAAAGGCCAAGAACAGACGAAAGCCCAGACGCCGATTGATACACAGGTAAGCAACAAGAAACACCACAAAGTAGGCTTCTTCGGCACCCAGGCAAGTTATGCCCTCGAAGAGGAGATTCAGCGCAGGAAAGCGGATGCTCTCCAGTGCCACTAATATACCCAGACCGCTCATGTCAGTCGCTCATCGGTCTGTGCGAGGTCAGTTTTGCCGGCGGTCGAGGTGGCTAGGCTCATTGCAGGCCTATTATTCGCGGCCTATCGCTCATTACCTGCTTGCGCACTCAGGATACTGGGGAGAGGCTGACCCAAGGGCTGGTCCAGCACGACTGCGGCATAGGTCACGTTTCTACTCACTATGAGTTGCCTAACTCATTGCTAGCTAAGTCAACAGTGTCTGATATGGTGCCGCGAAGCGCGGTCCAGACGAAAGTACCGCCCAGGACCAGAGCGACCAGCAGCAAGGCGTACTCTACTGTGGTGAGACCGTCTTCGTCATGCCACAGATTCTTGAGCCTCTTCACTAACATTTATGGGACTTATTGCACCATCTTGACCGTCCACAGCCCGGTCTCCGGGGAGAGGGCATCGCCGCCGGCACCGGGCATGTTATACTGGATGAAGCGGCCAGTGACGGATTTTGGCTGGCCGTAGCTGTCTACTGACTCTAGCCAGAAAGCACCAAAGGCATGGATCAGGAACTCGGCGTTTGCTCCGTTCCCGCCCAGATACTCAACCATCGGCACGAGCATGAGACGTGGGTTGCCCTTGCGGAAGCACTCGAAAGTGTTTCCTGCCCACTGCTCCCAGGTGGCGCGCTCCAGTCGAGCCAGGCCATCAGGAGCAGTCTCCAGCGCCTTGCGCCAATGCCCGACAGCGACACCGGTTCGGGCGGTGACTATGCCGTCTATGCTCACATAGTTGGCAGCCACCATTTCCGCAGGCACCTGATAGTCGCGCAAAAGATCGGAGAAGGTGTTCTTGTCCCCGGAAGGCGGCTCCAGCCAGCCAAAGGAACCGGGGATATTTTCATAGTGCGGGCCGTCAGCCATCAGTAGGTTCTGCTGCTGTCCGTACAGATAGTCAGTTCCATAGTTAATCCACATCGGGCAGATCGGCACGCCGCCGATGGGCATACGGACGACCGTGCAACTACGCGAGATTGTTGCGCCCTCCAGACCCACCAGCCGCGCGAAGATGTAAGCAACGGGGACGTGGGTGGTAACCTGCATGGCCCAGGCCACACCACCCAGCTCGCCAAATCCCGGGACAGTCTCATTGACATCCCAGAAGGTGATGTCACCATCGTCGGGCGAGCAAATGGCAGGAAAGCCGCCCACCAACTTGTTATTAGCGGCCACCAGGTCCAGCGCCACGCTCTGTGCCGTGCTGTATTCAGGCAGCTCCCGACCGGCCCCCAGCGCGGCCGCGTCGGCCATATCCTGGGCAACCTGTGCAGCAATGACCAACCGTCCGATGTCCACTGTCAGGGCTGCTACACCAATTAGACCAATCACGCCTAAGCAAGCAACTACCTACCAGTATCGTGCCGCGTTCGTTGCGCCTCCCGTGTGTGTTTAGCAGCATTCCCTCATCCTCGCTGGTATTATGAGCTTGATATCGAGCGGACCCAATAAACATACCATCTGTTATTCCTCAGTTATGGCTCAACATCAGATTACCCATTTCTGTGACTAGGCAAACCAAGGCTGCCCGTCTAGCTCGATCATGGAGAGAATGAGACTCTGCTCAGATTGGCTACCAGTAATTCGTAATCGCCTGAACTGCGTTCGACATCCATCAGTGACCTTGACCCTGACAACGAGCGCAGGTTTGATGCTAGTACCTTGAGGATATGAACGCAAGAGGAAGGGCAAACGCTACACAGAACCCCAGATAGTGTTTGCCATGTAGCAGGCGGAGGCGGGCCCGCCAAATGCTGGTCTACCCGAGACCAACTTTGCCGGTGGTGGAGGTGGCCAGGCTCATTGCAGGCCTATTATTCGCGACCTGTCGCTCTTTATCTGCTTATGCACTCACGATATTGGGGAGAAACTGGCCCAGGAGGGCGAGCCACTACCACTTGCAGACGACAACGACTGCGGAACAGACCAACCGAGCCAACAGTAGCCACCGTCATCATAGTACAATAGCGGGTATACCAGTCGCCCTTGCCCACTCGTCTGCTTGCTGATCCCTGGCGTAGTTCGTAGCTATGTTTGTGTTTATCACGATATACCTGCGGGTATATCAATAATGTCTCAGTTTAATATCAACCTTACATCATGCGGAGGCCATTACCATGTCCCGGCAAAACAGCCACGTCGCACGGGAAGGGCCACACTCACTATCATTCCTTTCACCATGCAACCGGCGGCACGGCGTAGTCACGGTTTGGGTGGTGGTGGCGTTGGTCGCGCTGTTGGGCATGGCCGCCTTGACGGTGGACATCGGACAGTTGGTCATCGCCGCTCAGACTGCTCAGGATGTGGCCGACGCGGCCGCGCTTGGCGCCGGCCGGGAGCTACCTATCCACGGGACGGCACAAAGCGTAGCACTGGACCTGGTCGCTGTCAATAACGAGTCGCTGGGTGGATTTACCGCCGATTGCTCACTCGATAACGGCGACATCACCTTCTGGGGCGTCAATGAGACTATCCCGGACTTTGGGCTGCTGGGCAATTATGCCTGGGGGATGCGGGTTACCACCCACATCCCCGTTGATTATGTCTTCGCGCCTGTGCTGGGCCTGGAGGGCGCGACAATTTCTCGTAGCTGCACGGTCGTGCGCATGCCCGTCGGGGGCATACCGATTTGTCCCATGTGGGTAAGTCATGAAACTGATTACCTCTACGGACAGGAGCAGCAATTGCTCATGGCTGAGCAGCAATTGCTCATGGCTGACGGGCCGCACTGCGCGAATATTCCCGGTTCCTTTGGCTGGCTGAATCCGGCCTCGGGCACAGACGATTTTGCTGACTTGCTGCGCGGCTACAATCTGACCTATGAACAGATAGTAGCCAATTATGCGGCTATCGACGACATTTGGTTCGCCCAAACCGGGCTAAGTGTGGGGCTCTGGAAAACGGCCCTGGATACTGCTCCTGACGGGCTGGCGCGGATGGATCGAGCCATGTGGGAACCGTGGGCAGGGGACACATTTGACAGCTTCCACAACGACAATCCTCGTATCGTGATCATACCGATGTGCGAGTATCTGGGTGACACGGGGGGGGGGGCACAGTTTCAGATCCACGCCTTTGGCGCGTTCTACATCGAGTCAGTTAACAGTAAGAAGAAGCCCTATGACATTATCGGCCGGTTCATACAGTACACCTTGCCAGGTGCAGCAGGCGATCCCCTGTCGCCGGAGACCGGGCTGTGGACGGTCAAGATGGTGCAATAGCTGAAGTTGGAATAACCAGAGGTCGCGTGGCCGCTGCTCAACTCCGAGGTGAGGCTGGTACTAATCTCAAATTCCATCAAACGCTTACTCGCCTGGGCGGCTATGCCCTACGGACACACGATCCAGAGCAGTTGCAAGGCCTCTTGATTAGCGTGGGCGCCATTGAGATCGGAAGCCCTTACCTGTTTAAGTAGCAAGGGCGACGGGACTGCCCCCGGCTTGTGTTCCTACCGCCGGTGCTGAACTACCTCTGTTAGGACTTTGGGGAGGACCCCAGATAGGTTCACAGGAACAGACGCGGGCGGCCTATCTCGAGGTTACCCACTGCGATCATAAGGTCACACAGTCGTGCGGCCTTGTACCAGGGCGCTAGTTGTTATCGTCACCGGACAAAGATGGCTGGCAGACTAGAGCGCCTTCAACCTCCTCCGGGCCCCAGTCCAATGCTTCGGCCAGCCAAATAACTGCCTCGGCACGCAACCCAACGAATCGAAGAACGTGGCCATTGAGATCTATAATGAAAACAGGCATATGCTTCGGTTGGAATCCCGCTATTTCTTCGAACCCAGCAGTAAATCCATCGGTATACCCTCGCAACCATTCCTCCCGTGCTTGCAGCTTACTTAGCCAGGCAGGTATTGGCTCGCCTTCAACCAAATTCCCTGCCACCGATGCTCCGTGTCGGTTACCTTGAATATGACCAAGCTGATAAGGTGAATCTGTCATTGTTTCTCCTGTCACTTTCGCCTCCGAGAGATTCGGAGCTTCTTGGGAACTGATGTCAGTCCCACTATTGTACCGCGGGGTGTTCCCAACCATTCTTATGTTCCTCCTCGGAATTGCTCTATGTGGTGCAAAAAACTCACTACGAGTTGCCTAACTCACTGTTGGCCAAGTCAACAGCGCCTGACATGCTACCCCGAAGCGCGACCCAGACGAAAGCACCACTCGTGATCAGAACGCCCAGCAGCAAGGCGTACTCCACCGTGGTGACACCATCTTCGTCGCTCCACAAAGCTCGGATGGTTTTCATCATTCCCATTCCTTTCGCGAAGGGTAGTTCGCCAGCGATTAGGCGAATCTTCAGAACAAGGAGTGTCCAGCGTCGCTAGTAGCTACGATCTTGACCTGCGCCGCCCGTTACCGCCCTGCTGCAGCCTATTCACTCGGGCAGGTCGGGCCGGTGAGTTCCGCATTCTCCGCAAGCTGGCCAGCCTTTACGGCGACTACGATGGTGCCTTCCCCATAATTGCCGTCCAGTGTGAAGCAGTACATCTGGCTGCCGTCGGTCGCCAGCCCGAAATCATACTTCAGGCCGCGGACACCGGTCGTCGGGTCGGGATCGGAGAAAACAACTTCACCGTCCGGACTGTAGGCGACAATGTCCTCCCAGACGATGCACTCCGGCAGTCCCACAACGAAGTGACTGAGGCCCGGGGGCTCGCCGTTACCTTCGACCAGGTAACAGAAGCAACTCGTCCCGTTGCAGTCGCTACTGCCCATATACGTCACGGTGTACCCGGAGACAACTACCGAGTCGCCCTGGGCCTCCGCCCACTCGGAAGGAGGCGCACACTCCGGCTCAGGCCCACAATTCACGCACGAATTGCTACCTCCACAGCCAGCCATAACCGCCAAACTCAAACACACAACCACAGCAAGCACGCTCTTACTAAGTATAGACATCTTTGTTACTCTCCTTTCGATCTTTCCGCTGGCGCATTTTATATGCCTAATTCTCTGCTCACCTTCTCAAACCGTCCGGCGCAAGCCGGCGGCGGCTACTATGATGATACAGCACCCTGCCTTGTCACTGGATCAACGCCAAGGTTGGTCTGTCCGAGTAACTGACCAGGCTCTGAAAACGACAGGCTGTTACTGGACCATGCTGACTGTCCAAACCTTCTCGGAGAGGGCATCGGTGCCGGTGCCGGGCAACTGATACTTGATGAACCGGCCAGTGATCGAGTAAGGGGGGTTCTGGCTATTGATTGACTCAATCCAGAAGGC
>JALGTD010000244.1 GCA_029821515.1 Candidatus Zipacnadia bacterium
AGCCGGGGTCTTTGCCTTGGAGGGCGATACCGGATTGCGTCCGGTACAGGGGGGCTTGGCCCAGCCCGACGATGTAGCGCTGGCACTGCACACCTCCGGGACAACCTCGCGGCCCAAGCTCGTCCCGCTGACTCATGCTAACATGTGCACCTCGGCTGCTAATGTGCAACGCACCCTCCAGCTAACCCGTAACGACCGATGTCTTAACATAATGCCACTATTTCATATTCATGGCCTGATTGCTGCCGTGCTCGCCTCGTTAACTGCCGGGGCCAGCATAGTGTGCACACCGGGTTTCTATGCGCCTAAGTTTTTTCAATGGCTATCCGAGTTTCGCCCGACCTGGTATACCGCAGTGCCAACAATGCACCAGGCGATTGTGGGCCGGGCCGAGGCCAACCGCAACATAATTGCCCACTCTCCTCTGCGCTTTATTCGTTCCTCCTCTTCAGCAATGCCGCCGCCAGTAATGACGCAGTTGGAGAACGTATTTGGTGCACCTCTGATTGAGGCGTACGGCATGACCGAGGCAGCCCACCAGATATCGAGTAATCCACTGCCGCCTGACGAACGCAAGCCGGGTTCAGTTGGTGTGGCTGCTGGTCCAGAGGTCAACGTTATGGACGAGGCCGGGAACTTGTTGCCAGCAGGTGCGGTGGGAGAGATCGTAGTTCGTGGGCCGAACATCACCGCCGGCTATGAAAACAACCCTGCCGCTAACGAGGCTGCCTTCACCAATGGTTGGTTTCGGACTGGTGACGAGGGGTACCTGGACGAGGAGGGCTACCTGTTCATCAGAGGCCGTATAAAAGAAATAATCAACCGGGGCGGCGAGAAGATCTCCCCGCGGGAAGTAGACGAGGTATTGTTACACCATCCGGCAGTGGTGCAAGCGGTCACCTTCGCAGTGCCAGATGAGAGACTGGGTGAGGATGTGGCAACTGCGGTTGTCGTGCACGATGGTGCAACTGTCACGCAACTGGAGATTCGAGAATTCGCCGCCAAGCAGCTCGCGGATTTCAAGGTGCCACGCACGGTGGTCATTGTCGATGAGATCCCCAAAGGCCCTACCGGCAAGCTCCAACGTATAGGCTTAGCAGAGAAGCTCGGACTGGGCGAACTGGCGCGGGAGCAAGCAGAACCGACGCCGGAATTCATGGCCCCGCGTACAGCCACCGAGGGGTTGTTGGCTGACATCTGGGCCGAGGTGCTGGGCCTGGAAGATGTCGGCATCCACGACAAGTTCCTCGACCTGGGAGGAGACTCGGTTCTGGCCGCCCAGGTAATCTCGCGTGTCCGCGACGCCACACAAGTTGAACTTCCGTTGATATACTTTTTCGAGACGCCAACAATTGCCGGTCTCGCCATGAAGATTAATGACTTCCTATAAAGGCAGGCTCGAGATGCGTGAAGACGGGAATACAAAGGGACAAGGCACATCGCAAGCGCCTCAGAGCAATCTCCTTGCCGAGAACACCGCCCGGTATAAGACCACCAGCAAGCCCGGAGCGCGGATCACACCCCGGCCTGCGGGACAGACAGCAACCCCCGCCTCGCCTGCCCAGGAGCGCATCTGGTTTCTTGAGGAGTTCGAGCCAGGCAGTGCGGCTTATCATCGCCCAGCTTCTCTTCGGCTTACCGGCCCACTGGATCCAACAGCACTCGAAAGCAGTCTCAACGAAATTGTGGGCCGGCACGAAGCGCTGAGAACCACCTTCTCGCTACAAGCCGGGGAATTGGTTCAGACCATCCACAAGCCTTTCCCGGTAGCGTTGGAGGTGCTTGACCTAAGTGGATTGTCTGAGGAAGGCAGGGATGATCAGGCCCAGGCTCTGGCCGTCGAGGAGGCACGGACTCCCTTCGACCTCGCCAACGGACCGCTCCTGCGGGCCGGCCTGCTGCGGATGAGTACCGAGGAACACATATTGCTTCTTACACTGCACCATATCGTGTTTGATGGCTGGTCCATGGGCGTGGTGATGCGAGAGCTGGCTGCGTTATACGATGCCTACTGCACTGGCGGCCTCTCGCCGCTTCCGGAACTGCCAATCCAGTATGCTGATTTCGCGCTGTGGCAGCACAATTGGTTGCAGGGAGAAACGTGCCAGGAACAGCTTTCGTACTGGCTGCAGCAGCTTGGTGGCGACGTACCTGTGCTGGATATCGCCACCGACCACCCCCGACCTGAGGCGCAGACATTTTCAGGAGCTCGTAGGCGCGTGCTTTTGTCGAAGCCTTTGACGGAGGAGATCAAGGCGTTGGGCAGACGAGAGAACGCTACCCTCTTCATGACACTGCTGGCAGCATTTAATGTACTGTTGTATCGGTATACCGGGCAGAAGGACATTATGGTCGGCTGCCCGGTTAGCGGCCGTAATCGCCTGGAGATAGAGACACTAATTGGTCTGTTCATCAACACACTGGTGCTACGCACCGATCTGAGCGGTGATCTGACCTTCCGCGAGTTGCTGGGACAGGTACGTAAGGTAGTTATTGGAGCCTTGACCCACCAGGAACTGCCTTTTCAGAAGCTCATTGAACAGCTCCAGCCGGAGCGCGATCCGAGCCGGACGCCGCTGTTTCAGGTGATCTTCCAGCTTAGGAACGTGCCTGCCAGAGTGGTTGAGACAGGGGACTTGCGGCTCGAAGAGTTTGAGTTTGACTCAGGAACCGCCCGGTTTGATCTATGTCTGGACCTGGTCGAGAAGCCAGAAGGCCTGTTATGTGTGGCTGAGTACAACACGGACCTGTTCGATGGCGCAACCATTTCTCGGCTGCTCGGGCATTTCAGGCAATTGCTGGATGAAATCGTGAGTGATCCGGAGCGACCTATTGGCCAACTGCCGATGTTGACCAAAGCCGAGCGACATCAACTACTTGTGGAGTGGAATCAAACTGAGGCTGACTA
>JALGTD010000245.1 GCA_029821515.1 Candidatus Zipacnadia bacterium
GATTCCGCCCAGTCGACCGACGTCAACCAGGTCGGCATATTCGGTTCCGTAGCCGAAGGTGCCCGATGCAACCAGCACCGGGTTGGCCAGGCTCAGGCCCGCCAACGCTACACTCAAATCAACCTGGGATGCAGCCATAGCGGATCGCCTCCCAGTCTACTACTTCGGCGTCGAAAATCGGGCCATCCTTGCATACGCGCTGGTAGCGCTGCATACCAGAAGCACGGGTTGGTATCACACAACCCAGGCAAGCGCCTACCCCACAGCCCATTCTTTGTTCCATAGAAACGTAACAAGGAATTTCGGCGCCCTGGCACTGTTTGGTCACTTCAGCCAGCATCAGGGCCGGGCCACAGGCATATACACAGCCGACACCCCGCTCAAGCTGCGCCGGCAGCAAATCAGTCACCAGGCCCTGCTCTCCAGCGTTGCCGTCCTCAGTGATGGCATTAAACTCATCGCAGACGCCAGAGAATTCTAGCCAGCAGCACAGGTCGTCCGCGCTGCGAGCCCCGAACAGACCGCGGACGTAGCGGTAGCTGCCAGGCTCACGCAAAGCTGTAGCCAGAAAGATCAACGGTGCCACCCCAATGCCGCCGGCCACCAAAACAACTTCGCCCTCCGGGCCGGGCAGCGCAAAACCATTGCCCAGCGGTCCCATAATATCGAATTCATCACCCGACCGAGCTTCGGCCAGCATCTGTGTGCCCCGCCCGACAGTGCGCATCAGCACCTGGAAGCTGCCCCGGAGCTCATTGATGCGCATTACACTGAAGGGCCGGCGCAGCAGCGGATCCCACTCACCAGTAACGCGAATATGAACAAACTGCCCGGGCTGTGCAGCCGCCGCTATCTGTGGGCAGTCAAACTCAAGCAGATGGTAGCCAGGAGCCACCTGCTCGCGCCGGATTAGCTGGGTAGTCTGGTCATACATACCAGAGGCCTCATCGAGGTTAGCCACAACCGCCTAAAGCTCCAGCTCCGCTAGCTCTCCGCCTTCTAGAATATGCTCGATTATCTGGTCGGTCTGCTGGCGGGCCTGGGTAAGCGCTTGATGCGCCTCAATAATCTGGCGGCGACTATTCGTTATCTCCTCGCGCAATTCCTCAATAATGGCAGCAGTTGCTTCTACACCGGTACTCCCCTGGCTCACCTGCCGACGCAGAATGGCTTGCGCACCCAATATTTCGGCCAGTTGCTGTTCGCTGATCTCCTGTCCCGCCTCAGCCAGCAGCTCGCGGACGCGCCGGTAGTCAGTCAACGGTTGCCCCTCCTCCAGCAGTGTGCCGACGATGTGCCCGACGATACGATGACAGTCGCGAAACGGCAGATTGCGTTCGCGCACCAGGAAGTTAGCCAGCTCGGTGGCCGCCGCATAGTTGGCCTCGACCAGCTCGGCCATCCGCTGGGGACGCAGCTTCAGCGTGGTAACCACTGCCGCCATTATCCGCACACAGCTTTGCACCGAGTCAAGCGACTCCCACAGCGGCGGCTTGTCTTCCTGCAGGTCACGATTGTAGCCCAAGGGGAGAGCTTTTATCATAGTCAGCGCCTGCATCAGCCGACCGTAGGCCAGGCCAGTCCGAGCCCGTGTCAACTCGGCCATACCCGGATTCTTCTTCTGTGGCATTATCGAGCTGCCCGTGGCATAGGCGTCATCAATCTCAATCATGCCGAATTCGTGGGTAGAAAACAGCACCAGTTCCTCAGCCAACCTCGACAGGTTACTGGCAACGATGGCCAGATCCGCCAGCGCCTCCGCTACAAAGTCCCGGGAGCCGACCGCGTCCAGAGCATGCTCGATAACGCCGTCAAATCCCAGCAGCCGAGCCGTCATCTCCCGGTCTATGGGAAATGAAGTTCCGGCCAAAGCGCAGGCTCCCAGCGGGCAGCGGTTGACCCGCTCATATGTCTGGGCCAGTCGTTGCTGATCACGCTGCAGCGCTGAGGCATAACTCGACAGCCAGAAGGCGACCGAAATGGGCTGGGCGTGCTGGGTATGGGTATAGCCGGGCATCACCGTATTAAGGTGCTCTGCGCCCAAATCCAATAGCGCCTGTTGCAGGTCGGCCAGGGCCTGGCGCAATTCCAGGAGCCTCGTGCGCAGGTGCATGCGGGCGTCGGTGACCACCTGATCGTTGCGCGAGCGGGCTGTGTGCAGCCGGCCGGCTACCTCCGGGTCAATGATCTCCCGCAGACGGCTCTCTACATTCATATGCACATCTTCGAGCTGTGGGTCCAAGTCAAACTGCCCGTCGGCGAACTGCTGGCGGATCTGGGCCAGACCGCCCAGTATCGCACGCAGGTCGGCCTCGCTGATAATTCTGCAGGCCGCCAGCATAGTGCAGTGAGCCTGGCTGCCCCAGATATCTTCGTCAATCATCGGGCGGTCGGCAGCAGTAGATTCACTGAACTGCAGACCCATGTCAGCTAAATCGTCTGAAAACCGTCCGCCCCACAGTTTTTCCGAACCGCTTGGCGCAGTCATAATGGCAGGATCACCTATTGTGCCTCAGTCTGTTCCCCGGAGGGGGCTTCTTCCTGGGCTGGAGCTTCTTCCTTGGTTGGAGTTTCTTCCTTGGAGGGAGCTTCCTCCTTCGGCGGAGCTCCTTCCTTGGCGGGAGCTTCTGGCTTGGACAGAGCCTCTTCCTTGGCGGGGGGCTCTTCTTTGGCAGGAGGCTCTTCTTTGGGTGCAGTAACCTTCTCTTTGGCACCCTCTTCAGGCTTGCCCGCAGGAAGTGCTTCGGCCGGCTTTTCCTCCGGAGCCCACATCAGTGCCATGAGCTTGGGATAGTCGCGGTCGGCGGTCAGCACCAGGAGCTGGAAGCACGCCACGAAAGCCTCATAGCCCAGGCCGTTTTCCGTACTGAATGTGTAGGAGAGCCGCGCCTCCCCG
>JALGTD010000246.1 GCA_029821515.1 Candidatus Zipacnadia bacterium
TGCTTGTTGGGGCAGAGAGATGGTGTCCCCTGTTAGCGGATTAAGTTCAGCGTACGCAAAGCCCGGGCGGTGGTGCCGTTGGTGGCGTTGGCTTCGATCTGGATCAGGTATCGGCCACCGGGCACGCTGCTGCCAGTGTCCCCGCGCCCATCCCACAGCACTACATTCTGACCGGCAGCATGGGCCCGATCAGTCTCCAGGGTGCGGATGGTCCGGCCAGCGATATTCATTACGGTAATACCGCACTGGGCTGGCTGTGAGAGGGTAAAGACCACCTCACCGCCGCCCCGAGTAGGTAGTGCGGCGACGGAGGTCAGCGTAACTGGCTGGCTGCTGGTTGGCGTCACTGACAGGCGGAAGCGCCGGCTGCCCGCCTCCTGGGGATTGAAGATATATCGCGGCTGCAGGCGCAGGTTGACAGTTCCTCCTCCATCAATGTCCTGCAATGTGGCCTCATACTCGTGCGGCAGCTTGTTGAGGGTCGGCCAGGTCAGGCTTATTTCGCTCTCGGGGTGCGGCCACGTGACTACCACGTCCCAACTGTATTCGGGGGCAGCCTGGGTTGCGAAGCTGACCGCCAGACGGCACGTGCTGTCCCCGTCGAGCAGGTACAAATCAACTGCGCCGGCTACGGCCGGCGGATTGTCCACCTTGGTTACTACCGCCGTCGGACGCAGGCCACAGAAGTTGTCGGTATCGCGGCTGGTGCTGCTGGCGGCCACCAACTGCAGCGACCATCCGTTGTCCTCGGCTGACGACTGGTCGGCTTGGGTGGCTGCGGCTGCAGTACCAGTGGGCCGGGCGATGGTAAATGTGCATGGCTGATATGCGCGCAGCCAGAAGCCGCTCCACGGGGCGATCTGGCGCTGGCCGATGCTGTCGGCGCTGATCATCTTATACCCGTGATCCTCGACATCATAAATCCAGGCAACAGCACAGAGGATGCCGAGCTCGTGCGCCGCCTCCATATTCATTCTTCCCTCAGGCTCGTGGTCGACCGTGGCCGCACCGAAGTCGGTCGGACCGAAGAACGGATTGCCTAACAGATGCCAGCCGGGGTCCAGCGGGACAGCAAAATCGCCCGACGGCGCCGAAGTGCCGGAAGGGGTGACGGTCACTGCGTAGGGCAGGTTGACCCAGAAGCCGCGCCCCAGATCCAGCTCAAGAATCTCTTCCAGCGGCTCGCCGTTGTAGATCTCGTACTGCTCAGTACCTTGGTCCCAGCGCGCATAGCGATCAATCAGGTCGCCGGGGGGGATGTCAAACAGCGTGGCCGGGTGCTGGTCGGGTGGTATCGCCGGCGCTGAAAGCAGTTGTAGCCCCGCGTCAAACGGGATTTCGTCGTTGGGGTAAGATTGGACCGGGCCAGCGGTCTGGACAAGCTGGTTTTCGTTACCGAGTTCATCGGTGGCAGTGATGGCGTAATAATAGTCGGCGCCGTCCACCACACTGGTGTCGGTCCACGCGCTGGTGGCGGGATTGGTGAAGGTGGTAAGTGGCGTGCGGTCTTCCACGGTATTGAAGTTGTGGTTTGATCGGTAGAGGCTATAGAAGTCAAAATCATCCGGCGGACTGTATGTCCACTCCAGTCCAATGGCCCCCCCTGAATCACCGGACCGGTCGTGAGCGGTCAGAGTAGTGATCGGGGACGGAGCCAGATCGTTGCGGGATTGCGCGGGCCCGGCTATATCTGAGTCGCTGTGGAGAGTGTCGGCGACAGTTCTGATTATGTAGTAGTAGTCTACTCCGTCGGTCACCGAAGTGTCATCATATTGCTGGATGCCCGGTGGTAATGAGTCGATATTGCTGAACGGGCCGGAGGCGCCGGTCCGCCGCCGCACGATATAGTTGGTGACACTGTTGCTGCCGCCGCCATCGTCGGCCGACTTGAGCCAGGTCAGGGTGATGCTGCCGCCCTGGTCGCCGGTAGTATCGGCAGCCTGCAGATTGGTGACCGCCGTAGGCGGGAGGAGCAGTCCCAGGGCGCGGGCTGCGTTGACCCGCCCCGTGCCCAGCATACCCACGTAGCCGGGATTCTGCGGGTCAATGTTGTCAGCGGTATCGCGAATTATCTGGTAGACGGCAGCAGGATTGCCCCGCAGGCCGGGATTGTGGGCTATGATCAATGCTGCCAGGCCCGAAACAATCGGCGTAGAGAAAGAGGTGCCGTTGTTGGTGTACCAGTAGGTGCCAAACCCAGTGTATGATGGATCGTAAAAAGCCGGACCGTAAATGTTGACGCCGGGGGCGGCAACATCTACGAAATTGGCGGTTGAGCCATCCCAGTTGGAGAAGCTGGCCTTGCGATCCTGGCTATCAGTAGCCGCAACTCCGAGCACGTAGTTGTCGGTCAGCGGATTGGGGCCGTCGTTACATACCGGGGATCTCCAGATGGTGTTGGTCAGCTCGATTCCGTTTGGTATATTATTGCCAGCGGCGCATATCACCAACTTGCCCGCCTCGTAAGCCGTGTTGATGGGAGGCGAGAAGCCGCTGCTGTACCCTCCTCCTATGCTCAAGTTGATGATGTCGGCTCCGTTGGCCGTGGCGTAGTCAATAGCCTCGACCACACTGGAAACCGAGCCACTCCCCGAAGCCGGAAAGACCTGCAGGACCATAATCTGGGCCTGCCAGTCAATTCCGGCAGTGCCCCAGGCGTTGTTGCCCACCGCCGCCGCTGTGCCGGCTACCAGTGTCCCGTGGGAGACGTTCTCGTCCATCCCGCCGGTTGGTTGGGGAGTCGGGTCGCCGTCATCATTCTCGAAGTCGTAGCCGTGAACATCGTCAACATAGCCGTTACCGTCATCATCGGTGTCATTGTCAGGTATTTCACCGGGATTGGTCCAGATTTTGCTAACCAGGTCGGGATGGTCCATATCGCAGCCC
>JALGTD010000247.1 GCA_029821515.1 Candidatus Zipacnadia bacterium
GTGCCGGTGGTTGAATAGCGCACGTGCCCCAGAGCCACTTGTCCCTGCAACCGCTCGATTGTGTCTTCGTCAAATACTGTCGAGACCAGTCCCAGGCCGGTGTAACAATCAATCTCCCCGTTACGCCCCACGGCGATCCCCGCACTCTCCTGGCCCCGGTGCTGGAGTGCATAAAGGCCAAAGTAGGTCAGACGAGCGACGTTGGAACCTGGGGCATATATTCCGTATACTCCGCACTTCTCGCCCCAAGCAAGCGGGCTCGTCAACGGGCAATGCTCGGGTACATTAGTGCACGCTGACTTCTTCGCACCTTGCATAATACCAAGTCACCTTACCGGTTACATCGTGGTCTGCGGGCTGCTTGGGAGCTATTTGTGATTGGTGCTGGCAGACTCTTCTTTGACGCGCGCTGCCTGCTCTTCAGTTGATTTACGCATCTGCTCTTTGAGGTCGTGCAGTCTTTCGGCTAGCTTGTCATCACTGAGGGCCAGGATTTGTGCCGCCAGCAGACCAGCATTCCTGGCAGTGTCAAGCCCCACGGTTGCCACGGGCACGCCTGGGGGCATCTGTACGATAGAATACAGTGCGTCCAGCCCCCCAATCGGAGAACTGGATATCGGCACGCCAATCACGGGCAATATAGTGTGAGCCGCCAGCACACCGGGCAGGTGGGCAGCCCAGCCGGCGGCAGCAATAATCACCTTGATGCCCCGCTGGTGGGCTGTCTGGGCATACTCAGCAGCTCGCTGTGGACTGCGGTGGGCGGAAGCCACCGTTGCCTCAAAGGTGATCTCGAGTTGCTGCATTACCTCCAGGGCCGGGCGCATAATTTCCAGGTCCGAGTCGCTGCCCAATACAATGCCAACCTGCGGTGATTCGTCAGCCACTGTGCTCTGCCTCCACTGCTCGCTGTGCGATGTCAGTGCGGTAGTATTTGTTCTCGAAATCAACCATTGCCGCGGCTTGATAGGCGCGCTCACGGGCAATTTCGTAGGTCTCTCCCAAAGCAGTAACTCCCAGCACCCGCCCGCCGTTGGTTACCAATTGCCCGTTCTGGCGGGCTGTGCCGGCGTGGAAGATCATCACATCTTCCCAGCCTGCTACCTGGGCCAGTCCGCTGATAGGCTTGCCGGTCTCGTAACTGCGGGGATAGCCACCTGAGGCCAGCACTACACACACGCAGCGATCCTGGGTCCACTGAATATCAACCTCATCGAGGCGGCCCGCGACGGTGGCTTGCAGTATCGTGAATAGATCACCGTCAAGTCGGGGCAGCACCACCTGAGTTTCGGGGTCGCCGAAGCGGCAGTTATACTCAAGTAGCTTGGGGCCCTGGTCGGTAAGAATGCAGCCGGCATAGAGTGTCCCTACGTAGGGACTACCTTCGGTGGCCATTGCCGCGATCGTCGGCCTAATCAGTTGGTTGACGATGTAATCAAATGTCTCGCTGTCCACTGCGGGAACCGGCGAATAGCAGCCCATTCCGCCAGTATTGGGACCGACATTACCGTCACCGATGGGTTTGTAGTCCTGGGAGGGTACCATCGGTACGACAGTTTCTCCGTCGGTGAAGACTTTTATCGAGCATTCCTGGCCGACCAGACATTCTTCAACAATCACCGTCTGGCCGGCGCTACCATACCCTCCTTGCTCGAGGCACAGGTCAATGTGGGCTTCGGCCTCGGCTACCGTTTGCGCTACTTCGACGCCCTTCCCGCTGGCGAGTCCGTCGGCCTTTACTACGATAGGTGCGCCCTGCTGGCGCACATAGGCCTTGGCCTCTGCTGCATCTGTGAAGACTTCAAATTGGATATGATCAATGTCGTGCTTGCGTAGCAGCTCGCGGGTAAACGACTTGCTGCCCTCCAGGCGCGCGGCTGCTTGAGTGGGTGCGTATATGGATAGGGCCCGCTCAGCAAATAGGTCGGCAATACCGGCAACCAGCGGGGCTTCCGGCCCGACGACGGTCAGATCAATACTCTCCCGCTCAGCGAAGTCCGCCAGGCCGGCTAGGTCGTCAGCCGCCAGGTCTACGCAGGTAGCAATCTGTGCTATTCCGCCGTTGCCCGGCGCACAGTATATCTGGTCAACCGTCGGGCTTTGGGCCAGTTTCCAGGTAAGTGTGTGCTCGCGGCCACCGGAGCCAACAATTAGTATCTTCATCAACGGTCCTCGTCGGTTCTGTGTGGGGTAGTGTCGAAGAATAGCCGGTAGGCTGGATGAAAGATTACGTCAACAGTGCCGATTGGCCCGTTGCGGTGCTTGGCAATGATTACCTCGGCCTGGTCAGGCTGGGTAAAATCAGTGGTGGATGGCTCTGCTTTGCCACCTTCCCATTCTTGCGGCTTTTTTCGCTGATAATATGCTGGTCGGAACAGAAAGCAGACCAGGTCGGCTTCTGCTTCTATCGAGCCACTCTCGGCCAGATCAGAGAGGATTGGGCGTTTGTCCTCACGCTGCTCAACGCGCCGGCTGAGCTGGGATAGCACTACCACGGGAATGTCTAACTCTCGCGATAGCGCTTTCAGCGACCTGGCCACCAGGGAGACTTCCTGATGACGGCTGTCCCCGGCATAACGCCCGCCGCCCGAGATGAGCTGCAGATAGTCCACGATTATCAGTCCGACGTCGTACTGTGACTTCAATCGGCGGGCCTTCGAGCGCAGCTCCAGGATTGGTATGGCCGGCGTGTCATCAACATAGATCGGTGCCTGGGGCAGGTAGGTTAAGGCCTGGCCGATGTTGCTCCAGTCCTCTTCGCGGGCCATGCCCTGGCGCAGCGCCCAGCCATTCACTCGGGCCTGCGCGCATAGCAGCAACTCCGCCAACTGACCTTTGGACATCTCCAGGCTAAATATCCCTACCCCCACCTGGTGCTGGACGGGTGCTGGACGGCGGCGTGCAGGGCAAGGTTGGCCACAGCCATAGAGGTCTTACCCATTGAGGGCCTTCCTGCTATAATGATCAGATCGCCATTCTGCAGGCCGGCAGTACGCTTGTCGAGTTCCCGTAGCCCCGTGGGCACCCCCGTGAGGTAGCCGGGCTGGCGGAAGATCCTATCGAGCTTCTCAAATGTCTCGGTGACCAGCGGCCCCACTGACACAAAGTCGGTGGAAATCCGCCGCTGTGCCACCTCAAAGATATTCTGCTCGGCACGGTCTAGCACTTCACCGACATCCTCGGGGTTTTCGTAGGCCAAGCCCTGGATGTCGGCTCCGGCTCGAATGAGCTTGCGCAGCAGCGACTTCTCTGCCACGATATTGGCGTAGCGCGTCACGTGGGCTGCTGTGGGCACCTTGCCAATCAGCGCGGTAAGGTAGTCCCCACCACCCACGGTCTCAATATGGCCCAGATCCACAGGCTCGTTGCGCTGGGCCACTGCTGACATTGCCCGGAATATCAGGCGGTGCGCTTCGGGATAGAAGTCGTCTTCTTCGACTATGGACATAGCCCGGGCGGTCGCGCCTGGCTCGATAAGCATAGCTCCGAGTGTGGCCTGCTCGGCCTCCAGGTCGTGCGGCGGTGCCTTGTCCGCGAGTTGCTTCAGTTCGTCAGTAATATCACTGACGGCCATAACTATCAGTCCCCACGAGTATTTTTGCCTGGCGGAGAATCCACAAAGCCCGGCCCGCCCTAAGACGCCGTAGCCCAACAACAGTACCTACTCGGCGCTGTCTTGTTGTTGCCCGGAATCCTCAATCTCCTCGGGTGTCTCGGATTCTTCAGTGGCAGCAGCGGCTGCCGGCGGCTGTGGTTGCTGTTCGGTCTGTTCGAGCTCCGGTTGGGCCTGCTCTTCGTCCTCCGTCAATACAATTACTCTAATCGGTAGCTCAACGGCAACATCCTGATACAGTGACGCACTGATCAAGTAATCGCCCTTCTCGCGGATGGGCGTAGGAATATCTACATCATGGCGACTGATCTCAACTGTATGTTGCTCAGCCACTGCCTCAGCGATATTCTGGGCGGTAACCTCCCCGTGCAGGCGACCACCTTCACCTACCGAAGCCCGGACAATAAGTGATTTATCCTTCAGTTCTTCCGCCAGCTCCAGGGCTTGGGTGCGTTTATGCTCTTCACGATCCTCGATGGCTCGTCGTCGGTGCTCAAGTTGCTTTAGATTTCCGGCGGTAGCCTCTACCACCAACTTCTGGGGGATCAGATAGTTGCGAGCGTATCCGTCGGCCACCTTGACCATGTCCCCTTCACGACCAATACTCGTAATGTCGTCAAGCAGTATTACTTCCATCTCTACTCCTCGCTGTTTGTCTGTGATGTCAGATTGGTGCGGCGTCCCAGGCCGATAAAGGGCTGCTTCCTGTCAAAGGAATCGGCCAGCCCAAAAGTAAAGTACCAGTCGGGATAGGCCTGGTAGATGCCGCGCAGATCAATATTGGTGTCATTGGGGTCGTATGCCTGCAATTGCCACATCAGCCCGGGTGTCATCTGATAGTTGAGGCTTGCTGCGATCTCTGACTCCAACAGGCCTACTTCGCCCCACAGCCGCCGGCCCAAAGGCACCGATTTTTGGAGATTTAGCGTCTCCTGGTCACCCAGATCGCGGACCCCAAGCCGCCAGTAGTCCAGAGGGTCGTCGCCATAGCGCAGGCGCAGATCCAAATCAGCGCGCAGATCGCGGTCCTCGGTGCCTTCCAGACCCCAGTATGCGGTGGCGTGGGGCGGTTGGAATGGCCGAGCCATCCCA
>JALGTD010000248.1 GCA_029821515.1 Candidatus Zipacnadia bacterium
CTCCTTGTTGATCTCGAAAAGGGATGCTAATAGCTCTTCTGTTAGACCAGCCAAGTGAGATGCAATCGACTTCTCCATTAACCACCTCGATGTCAAGTGCAATGGTTTGCCCTCTGAGGCCGACTTCATAGGAGTAATTGAGTACATCGAGGGTTTGAGAAAACACAGGTCGTATAATAATTTCTCTTGCTCTTCTACGAATTTCTGGGAACTCTGATTCATATTTAGCCTTCATTAAGTCTTCACAAATTAAAGGTTTGTTTAGGAAGTTGAACTTAGGTGGGATGAATGTAGCTGGGTGAAAAGTAGGTATGACTTTAAGACCTGGCACGATAGTAGATTCGAGTACAGAGCCACGCCACTTGGTTATGCCTACTCTGTTGGTCAGAGCGAATAGAGGTATGTTACCGAAGGCTACTATGCAGTTTAGGTTGAGCTTGGAGAGTTCCTTGCCTAGTTCTCGTATGTATTGGTAGCCTTCAGGATGTACAGTAGCTTTGCCTCGTGAGCTAATGTTAATGTAGTGTTTGAGTGGCTTATCAAGATCCTTGATTACATTGGTTAGGTAGAGCTCACGCCTTAAAATCTTAGTCATTAAAAGGCACTCATCAAGACCCTTACCTGAAGGACCTACAAAGGGTTTAGGAGGGTGGTGTCTGATTTCGCTAATCCCTGGTTGTTCACCGCAACCTGCGAGCTTAGCTTGTCGATTGCCAGAGGGAGGCACAAATGTCCTACGCATAATAGTCTCCAGTTAATTTAATTTTTAAACAGACTATGGGCTCTAACCAGGAACGAATCCTTGTAGCCTTTTGAAAGTTCAAATCCGACAGGGTTCATTCCAAGTTCGTGAGCAGCTATTAGTCCGCTACCAGAACCAAGAAAGGGAATGAGAACACGAGAACCTGGGAAACAAAAGGTGTCGTAGATCTCTTTCATCAACTCTATTGGTCGCTCTGTTGGATGAGTCTTCTGAGTAGGTGGGACAGGTGAGTAGCGAAACTCATTGGAGCGACCTGCTTTGTTCAATGCAGGTTGACCCTTCCATGCGTAAAAGAACATTTCGTAAGAGTTAGACAGACGTATTGAAGGATTCATGTTTTGACCTGGAGATGACTTAGTCCAGATACCACACATTCGAGAGGTGGAGAAGCCCGCTGTTACTATCAGTTCAAATATACTTTCAAACCAAGGCTCTGGAGCGAACCAACAGATGAGCCATGAGTGAGGTGACATTACTCGATAGCATTCCTTAAATGTATTAAGCATGAAGTCCAAGTATTCATTTACATCTACTTCATTATAATCAGTGAGTTGATACTGTGACTCACCATCTGATTTCTTTTTGTTCTTCAAGTTAATAGCATAGGGTGGGTCGATCTCTACCAAATGCATAATGTCACTTGGGATTTCCTTTACTCCTTCAAAGAAGTCTCTGAGAATGAAGCACTTTGAAAGTTGATTAAAGGTGCTGCCAGTCTTCTGTGTTTCAAGCTTTTGTACAATGGTTTGCTTAACAATCGCTTCGTCAAGTTTCTTAAGCACCTTTGAGGCATCGCTAGCAGTTTTGCAGTTGTCGAATAGTTCTGGGAAAGCTTCACGTGCTTCAGCTCGCTTGAGTGACATAGAGACAGCACCCTTTGTAACACCTGTCATTTCGCCAGTGTTTTCAACTGACCACCCTTCTTGACCAGGACCTGGAGCTTTCACTCCGTGGAGTTCCTGTTGCATATGATGGATTTCTAGAGTAAGTCTATCAAACTCCCAAAACTCCATGTCCTTCCTATGGAAGTTTTCAGATTTCTCAATGACTTTCATTTCCAAGTCTGATAGCTCTCTTGTATAGACACGTACTGGAATCTGACTAATGTTATTTTTCTTGAGGATAGTAAGTCTACGTTCACCTGCGAGAAGTGTGTAGGTTTTATCCTTATTTAGTTTAACAGCTAGTGGTGAAATGAGACCGCTTTCCTTCATGTTGCTTTCTAAGGAGTCAAGGTCTCCCATTATTTCACGAGCACGTTCACCGACTACTATAGACTCCAAGGGAATCATAGCTACATTTCCAACATTAATAGGCATTATTTAACCTCCTGTTAAGATTTTTAGTAGTTCAGCAGCTTGATCTGCACTAGGTTTAGGTGCAGCTTTTGGCTTCTTTTTACTTGTCTTCTTTGCTTTCTTAACAGGGATTCGTCTACTTAGACGTATCTGCCTTAGGAGCTCAATGGACTCATCAGTGTCCATGTCAGTGAGGGATGTGTATCCCAGGTTGTCTAGGTCCGCCATTAGATTTCTCCTTAATTTTCATTAGTGAGTCATTGATTCTGGTTAGCATGAAGCACTGTCCGCAGCTGTCGATCTTGCTCCCGTTAGCAGCTATTATGTTGAAGGGTAGCATAGACTTGGTTATCTTCTTACCACACATAGCACAGATTTTCATTTCTTTCCCACCTCCTCTGCCTGTTTCATTGAAGGGATTATGTCCTTTGGTTTAGCTTTCCCACTCATCATAACACCTATTGCAACACCTCCGTAGTCTTCTATTAAGTCAAGTACGTCATTTAAGATTCGACCAAAGATAGCCTTGCGTAAGCCGTAGGTGTCGAGCAAGCGGTCAGCACGCTGTTTTTGCTCTTCAGTTACTTCAAATGAGAAGCGTGGTTTGTATTCAGCAGTCATAGTTACCTCCAATTCGTCTTAGGCATGATTGATTCTTTTATTACTCTATCCTTGTATGGAAGGAGCTGTTTGAGAAGGTTAGTGATTTCTCCTTGGATGTCAGTCGTTGGTTCATAGCCCATGTTGAACAGCTTTTGATGGTCTGGATTGTAGTAATGGTCTTCAGCTTCGAGTCGAGGATTAGAGATGT
>JALGTD010000249.1 GCA_029821515.1 Candidatus Zipacnadia bacterium
CTGCCTACCAGGTGGACGTTGAAAACATATGGCTGGCGGCAGTCAACGCACGATGTGCACTTCCCGCAGGTGCCATCGGCGAATTTGAGAAGTGATACCGAGGTAGAATCATACTCGTACTCCTGCAGGTCGGGCGCAGTCGTCTTCGTTGAATACGCAAAGACCTCTTCGACCTCGCGGTCAGCGAAATACAGCAGCGCATCGAGGGCATGTACGCCGGCGGTGATCAGCGCGCTGCGGCCGATTTCCTTCTTCACGTTCCATTCGTACTGCGCGTACCAGGGGCCGATGCCGTGATAGTAGTCCACCTCGAAGAAGTGGACATCACCGAGTAGCCCCTGCACCATCAGTGACTTGACCAGGTTAAAATGCGGGATGAAGCGTAATTCAAAGTAGACGGTGGATTTCACTCCTGCTTTCTCAATAGCCTCGCGCATCGCCAGCAGGCTGTCGTAGTCAATGGCCAGCGGTTTTTCAATCATTAGATGCTTGCCGGCCTGCGCAGCCTGGATCGCCTGGGGCGGATGTAGCGGATGGGGCGTGCAGATATCCACTACATCCAGGTCGGGATGCTGCAGGAACTCCTCATAGTCGTGATACAGCGTAGCGTCGCTCCCGCACATCTCGCGAATCTGCTCGGCGCTGAGGTCCTTGCTGGAACACAGCGCGACGACTTCAATATCCGGGTTGACCTTGAAGGCGGGTAGGTGCCCACTCGCCGCCCAGCCCAGCCCAACTACACCAACGTTGATGGATGCCATACCGATCACTCCCCGCCTTACCAGATTTGCTATGCTGTCACTTGCGCCGCCAGATGGTGCCCTCGGCGGTATCCTCCAGAATGATGCCCTGGGCGGTGAGTTGGTCACGGATTTGGTCGGCGCGGGCAAAGTCACCGTCATTGCGGGCCTGTTCGCGCTCGGCAATAAGCGCTTTGATTTCCTCGTCGAGTGCAGGTTCGCGCTCAGCCTCCTCCAGTTGGTTGGTCATCAGCCCTAGCACACTATCGGCCTGTACCAGGAAATCCCGCAGCACGACTCGGTCTTGATCACGCAGTTCGCCGGCATCGATGAGTGTATTGATGTCCTTAATCAGCTCGAAGACCACGCCTAGCGCTCCAGGCACGTTGAGATCATCGTCCATCACCTGCTCAAAGTTGCTCCGTGCTTCATCAATACGCTCGCCAGCCTCTTTGGAACTACCTTGGGGCAGCGGTAGACGGGGCAGCCGCTCGATAAAGGTATTCAGCCGCTGCATAGCCCGCTCGCTCTGTTCCAGGCCCTCCAGCGTGAAGTTGAGCTGCTGGCGGTAGTGGGCGGTGAGCAATTGGTGGCGGATGGCCTGCGGGCTGTAACCTTCTTTCAGCAGGTCACGCAGGGTGTAGAAGTTGCCCAGTGACTTGGACATCTTCTCGCCTTCGACAATCAGATGTTCGCCGTGCACCCAGAAGCGGACGAACTGCTGGCCGGTGGCGGCCTCGCTCTGAGCAATTTCATTCTCGTGATGCGGGAATATCAAGTCCACTGCACCGGTGTGAATGTCCAGCGTCGGCCCCAAATATTCCATAGACATCACCGAGCACTCGATATGCCAACCGGGCCGGCCCGGCCCCCAGGGGCTATCCCAGGAGGGTTCATCGGGCTTGGCCGCCTTCCACAGCACGAAGTCGCCGGCGTCCTCCCGGTCATATTCGTCGTCCAGGCGGGTATATTCCCCGCCGCCCAGTTCCTCCGGCTCGATCCCCGACAGTTTACCGTAATCGGCGAAGCTGGAGATATCAAAGTAGACATTACCGGCCACTTCGTAGCCGTGGCCGTTGTCCAGTATCTTTTCAATCAGCGTCTGCATCTGCTTAATATGGTCAGTAGCACGCGGATACTTCCAGGCAGGCTTGATGTTAAGCGTCTCCAGGTCCTCAAAGAAGTACTCGGTATACTGCTGAGTATATTCAGACAGACTGACACCCTGGGTTAGCGCGCCAGCAATGGTCTTGTCGTCCACATCGGTGATATTCATCACATGGTGGACTTCCCAGCCCTTGAAGGCCAGATAGCGACAGAGAATGTCGTTGAGCACGAAGGTGCGCAGATTGCCGATGTGGGGGAAGTCGTAAACGGTTGGGCCACACGAATAGACGCGGGCGGTCTCACCGTCAACTGGCTCAAACGGCTCTTGGTGACGGCTTGCGGTGTTATACAGCTCCAGCATTGGTCAGATGCTCCCTGTCTGTACGTTACCAATAACGAAACAAAATCGGGCCGGGCTTCCCGATTCTGTTTTTCGCTGAGTCGGGCCTGCTTGCTATTATTGTTTCTGGTAGCGCTTCTTTATCTTGTTGGAGGTGAAAGTCAAGAAGGACTTGACGGTGGCGCGGTCGGCGCTGCCGCTGCCCTGCATTCCGATCGCACACAGGTAGTTGCGCTGCCAGAACATACCGGTGATGCTGCCGGCGGCTTGTGCGACGAAGCCCTGCTGTTTGATACTGTTATACAGTTGATATGTGCCGCAGTCTTTCTGGGTTTCGCGGTGGGGCAGGAAATACCCCTTGGCCTGCTGCCAGTTGCCGAAACGATACACATCCACGGTTATCCGCTGATCGCCCTTTTTGTATATGCGCTGGTGGGCCGAATGCAGGCCTTTTTCGCGCAGGGCAGGTACAGCTCCGTTGTAGATGGGGTAGAGCTGCTCATCGGTGACGCCGCCGCGGTCAGTTTCTGGGAAGATTTGCCAGCCGCCCAGCTCCCCGTTGTCGGGCATAAAGCTCGCCAGCAGTGACTCCGCGGCAAGACCAAAGGGCAGCAGCACCAGTCCGATCAGGATTAGTGTTAGCTTAACTATCCTACTCACAGTGCCTGTGCACT
>JALGTD010000250.1 GCA_029821515.1 Candidatus Zipacnadia bacterium
GGAGGGGCAAGGATTGGGCAGTGCTCTCGATACTCAGTGATTGGCTGCAGAGGTTGCGCGGCGATGCGCGCGGTGTACGTGTGGCCAACAGCAAGCGGGGGCACCTGAAGTTGGATGGTCTGGGGCGGCTGCTCTTCAGTGTGCAATTGCACCTCCGTGGCGGGGGCGTCAGCGGCGCCGATGTTCCGCACTTCCACGCGACAGGCACCGTCTTCGGGGGTGGCGGCTACTCGCAGAACAGGGCCGATGTAGAATTGGCGAAGCAACTCATTGAACGCGGGAGTCAGCGCGCGCATACTGCCGAAGAAAGCGACGCCGGGCATTTCGGGAAAGGTATAGCGGGTGAAATGGAGCTGGCGGCGTAGCTCTTGAGCGGTGGTTATGCCATAACCGTCTATGCCGAGGGCAGCAAGGGTCTTGTCGGCCAGCCCGTGCTCAACAGCGCCCTGGGTCCGGTCCTTGATCCGGGCATATGCATATACGGCGCTGCCCTCGTATACTTCGACGAGGACGAGATCAGCGGCGCGGCGCAGGCCCTCGTCCATTCCACCCCCCACTGCTATGCAATAGACGGCGAAGTAGCTTTGCGGCTCAAGCTCGCGGGCTTTGATGAGTGCTTGGCCGAGGAACTGGCCGAACCCGCTGCCAAACTCGTCAATCACTATCCCGGGAAAGCCGTCGCGGTATGCGTTAGCCCATCCCTGGGCCATTGAATCAACAGTGTTCTGCTCGGCATAACAAATGCCCCCCGCCCAACGCAGAGCAGTGACACCGCGATCAGCCCAGTAATCAAGTTCATCTTTCTCGTTCACCATGGGGGCAGTGATGTAGGCCAGGTTGGGGTCTTTATCCCAGTAGCTAAAATGAAGAGGCCGCTTGACGACTGTAACTGTCTGTGTGGCGACGCGGGGTGCTGCCCAGCGGTCAGGTTCATGAGGTTGGAGACGCGTGGCGATAGTGTACTGGCCAGTGGCGTCAGGCGTCCACGGCTGCTCGATGACGGTCGTTTGACCAGGGACGAGTTGGGCCACCTATTTCGCCGGTGCCATCGGCGTGGCGGTAGCGGAAGGTTACGGTGCCTGCCTGCGGTGCATCACCGTGGTAGGTGATGCGGGCCTGTAGCGTTTGCGCGGTGCCGAAAAGGGGAAGGGCATGAGGGACACGTAGGTACAGCGCCGAATGTTGGGGTGAGGAGGTTGCCTCCTCAGCACTTGCAGGCAGTGTGGAACTGGTGAGAACGGTAGTAGTAATGGCAGCAAGTCCCGCAAGTGCTGCGAGGGCAGCAAGGCGACGGAACAGTGGTCGCATCCAGACCACTCCTTTGATTATCCTGAATGATTCACGAACTATCTCAAGCCGGAATTACGTATGGTTTATTGCTACTGTTTGGGCACTTCGCTCATGCGTTCGTCTGACGGTCTGATTGTGTTTAGTTGCAGTCTGTATTTACTGCAGAAAGCGCTCACAACCGACTGTGGCATCCAGGACTGTGGCGTCCGGCGCAGTGATGATGCGGGCTTCGAACCGGTGAAGGCCGGTAGTTGGCGTTATTCGCTGCTTGAGCATAGCACGATTATGGTTGCGGTTGGGCCCGGCGGGCACCTTGATCGCTGTCTGCCGGCCAATTGCCTTCCCGTCCACCAGAAACTCCACCGTAACCGGGCCGGAGTCCATTCCGCCGATGTTGCTCACAGCGGCTGTCAGAACCCAGCTCTTGTCATCCCTGGTGGCCCAAAGGCTTTTCTCCATCAAAGTCACGCACGGTTTGATGAAGTACTCGAAGCACAGTCGGTCGGCGTTGTCCAGGGCCGCTTGGTGATGTTTATCAGTCTCAGGGGTGCGTGTGATGCCGTAACCGCCGTAGCCTGCGTTGTAGAAGGCTATTCCCCGCATCTCGGGACAGATTTGCCTGATGAATCGCACCACCTGCTCCTGCTCGCCGAGGTCCATGTTGTCCGGTCTCTCAGACGTGTCCAGACCAATAAGCGTGTAGCATGGGTTCCCGTATGCCGGCAGAATCATGTCGTGAGGTCGGATGTATGGTTCCAAGCGTACACGTATTGTTGCGTAGATATCCTCTGTTCCCAGATCTTGCGGGATTGCGCGCCAGAGATAAGTCTCCAAGATAAAGAGGTCGGCGCCAGCGCGTACGTATTGCGCATCATCCTTTTGCACACCGCCGCCCTTCCAGACCGCGAAGAACCGATCCGGCTGCTCCCGTTTCGCTCTGACGAGCGCCTTCATTGACACGGCGGAGGCCTGTGCAGAGAAGCTGCCGGGATAGCCGCCGATTTCATCGATTCCCTGGCCCGCGGTGCCTGCAGCCAGTTCATTCGTGTACATCTTGTAGAATGTGTCTTCCAGCTCTCGCCAGAAGCGCTCGGGCTCGGATTCAAGTAGACTCTTATCGTAGTAGCCCCAACTCATGCCGCCGAATGTCCATGCGAGTGCCTTTATGCCGCGTTCTGCCAGCGGCTCGGGATCTCCTTGTGTGCTGGTCACACAAGTTGTCCAGCGCGCGCGGGGATAGAGCTCATCGCGATACCAGGCGAAATGGAGTGTCCGCCCGGCGACTATGACTGGTAGGTCAATCGAGGCAGAGTTGTTCTGCTCGTTGGACTCGGCTATGGCATTATCCGGGTCCAGCGTAGCCACGACCCGATAGAGGCCATTCTGCCAGGCCTTCCACTGGAGCGTACCGGTAGCCTGGCCCTCTTCGGGGGTGAGTTCGACCAGGAAGTGCCTGGCACCGCCATCCGAGGCGATAATCTTGACATCGGCGGTGATATCCGCAGGCATCTGGCCTTCTACGGTGGCACGAACGGTAATGGTGACATCACTGCCTTCTTCCGGCAGCACCGTGTTCGTGAAGAGACCTGCGGTTCGGTAGGAATCGGCAGAGATGGCGAGGTCAACAGCGTAGACAGGGGCGAGACCGGCAGCAAGCGTGACAGCAATCAGGCAGAAAAATGAACGGGACATTGAGAGATCCTCCTTGGGCTGAGACTGTTGCTAAAGTTGTCTCATATTATGACACTAGGGGACTTGTTGTCAATGGAGGTGTGGCTATAATTGGAATAAGAAGTGCCATCACAACTATTCACGGGAGTGATAGGAGCTATACAAGGTCAGTACAGCAGTCAGAACAGGTTCTTTGGGATGATCTATGAAGAGTTCATCCTCACCGACCATCTGCTACGCAAATTGTCCACGGCAGTAGATTTCAGTTAAGTGTCAGCTTTTCAAATCTACTTTGCGGGATGGGACCAGGTCCAGCGCCCGGCTGTATTGACACTTTCGCAGGGGGGGTATAATACCAGAAGGTGAGTAGTTGCAGAACCTCGTCGCGACGCAAACCGGGGACCGCGACCACGCAGGAGCTTGGCCGAGCTTACGCGAACATATACTTACTCACCGGCTCACAATCGATGGCGCCCTATCTAAGGGAGGACACAGTTATGAGTGCGAATATGATTTTGCTGAGTATAGTGTTCCTGGTACTGATCATAGTGCCGTGTATGCTCAACGCAGCTGACGACAGCGAGGCAGTGGCCACACAGATGGCTGGTCTGGTCAGAGAGGCCCAGCGGTTGCTGGTCTATTCCGTGCCAGCCATCACTAACCACCAAATCCTGCCCGTGCCAAATGTCCCAGCCAGCATTGAGCGTCAGCTTTCCCTGCGCGCCTGCCGTGGGGAATATGAGCCGGCCTCGTTCGTCATGTATCCGCTTTAAGAGGTGGGACCCCTGATGGTTAA
>JALGTD010000023.1 GCA_029821515.1 Candidatus Zipacnadia bacterium
GTCTGGAATCGTTCTCCTTCGGTCCGCGCGACGGCCAGACGTTCTGCGACTGCCCGAACTGCCGTGCCCTCAAGGAGTACATCAAGTTTCACGGATGGCCGCACAACAACAACTCGGACCTGTTCTTCCGATGGCTGAACAAGGTAGCCTTCGAGCTGGAGCAAACCCATCCCGACAAACTGGTCGGAACCCTGGCTTATTACAGCTACGTCGTCCCGCCGCCGGAGATGCGCTTTCAACCCAATATCATCCCTTATATGTGTGTGACAATCGCCAACTCGGTGTTCCCGCGGTGCCGAACTGCCAACTACGACCTGTACGCACGCTGGGGCGACAAGGTCAACCAGACTGGCATATATGACTACGGCTACGGCATGGGCTACGCTATTCCCCGCATATACACTCATGTATTCCAGGACACTATCCAGTATGCAGTCAAGCACAACCTAAAAGGGTTTTATGCGGAGGTCTACCCGCACTGGGGATTGGATGGGCCCCGGCTGTATATGATGGCGCGCATTCTCTGGAATCCCGATGTGGACTTAGACGGACTCCTCGACGAGTGGAACGCACGGATGTTCCGGGAAGCCGCCGAACCGATGAAGCAGTACTTCGCTCGGTGCGAGCAGGCCTGGAACGAGCAGCCCGACCTGGGCGGCTCCGACTTCGTGACCTGGCATCTGGTCGCCAACCCCGAGCAGTTCCGGATCTTTACGCCGGAGATTATGGCGGAATGTACCGGTTACCTGGATGAAGCAGCGGCAATGGCGACCACCGACATCGTCAAAGAAAGGATTCAGTTCTTCCGCAAGACCTGGGAGATCACGCTGCTGCTGAGCAGCGAGTGGTGGAAGGGTGAGCGAGTGCGCGAGCTCGTCGCAGAGGACGCCTCAATCAAGGAGATGGCAGCAGCTCTGCGCATGGCGACCGAACGACCCTCACCTGAAGAGTACGAGGAACAGGTCAAGGAAATGGTGGATGGTGACCACATCGCCTTCTACCCGGCCTGGACCAAGGAGGGCTGGCTGGTGGTCCCCCAGCCCGTCGAGAGCGACGGTGTACGTCACTGGGCTGCTACCAAGCTGGTTGACAACACAATCCGCGACGTCCAACAGCGCAAGTTTGCCACAGACAGGTGGATCCACCGGGTAATTAAGCGGCGCATTACTGACGCCTTCGAGCCGTCGGGGCCGGAGGCCTACAACGCAGCAGTGAAAGACATATCTACCATGGCTCAGAAAATCGCGATAGCCCCCCTCGTGCCGCTACCCCTGATCCTCGACGGCGATCCCAGCGACGAAGCCTGGGAATCTGCTGAACCGATATCGGGCTTCACCGTCGTACCAGACAATCCCGCCAAGTACCCGACAACTGTCAAGATGGTGCATGATGACTGCAACCTATATGTGGCAATCGAGTGTATGCAGGACACCAGCAAGTTATCGGGAATCCGGGTTCATCGTGACGGGCCTGTGGAGGCAGACGACTCAATAACGCTGTTCCTGCGCCCCTCCTCGGAAGACAAACCGTATCTGCAGGTGGCGATCAGTGCGGCGGGAGGTTTGTTGGATGCAATGTTCCTGCCGACTGGCCGCCAGCTCGGCGAGCCCTTGGAATACAAGTATGACTTTGTCTGGGCCACAAACGTGCACGAGGATCGGTGGACTGCCGAGCTGAGCGTACCGCTGAAGCAGATTGGGTGGTATCCAGTACATGCCTTCACACTACGGTGCAATGCCGTGCGGCGAGTGGTGAGCTGCGGGGATGAAACCTCCACCTGGTTCCCCAGATTCGGCGAGGAAGGCCCGGAGCATGTCCGCCACCAGGGCTGGCTGGTCCTGACGCCAAGCTAGCCAACAAAATATCGTTGATTCGACAGCGGGGGGGCAGGCTTGGCACATGGGCTGCATATCCTACGATGATAGCCGGACCGAGACAACCCCGTATTGGGCCGCAACCAGGCTTACTAAGTCTTTAGAGCGCAGTTGCCTGGAGATCCGGCAGTAGAGCACAAGCGGCACGCGCGCCTCCCCGAGAACTTCGAGCAAATCACCACAAAGTCAAGCGCCACCAGATACCAATTGCACCAGTATGTGCCGCTTACGCTCCAGCCCGATCATTCCATCCAGGACAAAAGCGGCCAGCAGGCACAATGCCACCGCTGACATGGGAAGAACAAGCGCTTCATTCATCTTTACATCTCCCCCCTCACGTCCAATGCCAGCTCAACCGATATGCCTCACTTTCGTCGGCACCAACCGAGTCCACTATTTCTGATGCTCGGCGAATTCCTCTACTGACGTTCATCAGTGTTTTCCGGTTCTTCGTCAGAGATCTCATCCAGAGGCTCAAGAAGGTCAGAGCTCTCCTCATCGCGCTGGGGAAACACTCCGCCTACTTCTGCTATTTCCTGCTGGGGGCCAACTTCGTCGAAGCTCTCAAGAGCATCAAAACTCTCATCGTCATGCAGGAAAGGAGCAGCTTCCTCTTCCGTCGGTTGGTCAGCGGCAGCTTCCTCGAGCGAGTCAAACTCGTCGCGGGCACGGGCTTGTCGTCGCCTCACGAAGGGATCAGGCGGGATTTCGTGGAGCCGCTTGACGTGGGCTGCACCCTGGGGGTCAATCTTCTCCAGTGCTTTCCAAGCTTTCTCGTCGTCGCGGTTGGCGCGCAGAATGAACTGATACTGGCGGGAGGCACGGTCAATCGCACCTGCTTCAATGTAGCGCTCAGCTAGCCAGTGACGCACCTCCATAAAAGTTCCGTCGATCCGCAACGCCTCGCGGGCATGCTCAACGGCCCAAGCCAGCCGATCACCAGCGTAAGCCTGCTGAGCCTCTGCGAAGATCGCCTCGGCTTCTCGCCGTCTTTGCGAAGTACTGTTTTCATTCATTGACATCCACTCCTGGGCCAGATCAAGCAGGAAATCAGGCCCTTCACAACGGCTTTGCACCAAGCATTTTATAACTTCTACAGTGAAGTGAATATCCCTTCTCGCTGCCGCTAACTATATCTGCCAAGGATCGCACGAAGTCCTTGCATTTACCAGTTAAATAAAGTATAATATCATCGTTTCAATCTCAGGTAGCAATTCCTGGGAGTGGGTTTGGGCCCACTCCCTGTCGTTTATATGATTGACGTTAGCGAGGCGGCAGAGCGAATTGGTGATCGCAAATGTGGCAGCAACGCCATCCGGTGCTTGACGAAATTGAACCAGAAATCGCCCAGATGTTGGAGGCATTTGGGTATGAGCTGGTCCTGGCAAAGCTCACAGGTCCAGCCGGCGGGCAGAACCTGACTTTGTATATTGACAAGCCTGGGGGCGTCCACAGCGACGAATGTGCCGAGATGTCAAAGAAGGTTTCTGTGCTGCTGGAAACGATAGACTCGAATCGCCACAATTACGAGATTGTCGTTTCCTCGCCCGGGATGGACCGTCCTATTGTTCAAGAAACAGATTTCGAGCGTTTTGTCGAGGAGAAGGCAAGACTGACAATCGAGAGAGCAGAAGGCCGACAGACGCTGACCGGCATAATCAAAGGCCTAACTGGCAGTTGCGTGGTAATGCAAATAGATGGGGATACGGTGGCAGTTCCCCTATCCGGTCTTGTGGCTGCCCGTCTGGTACCAGAATGGCAGGAGATATAGCGGCGAGAGGAATGCCTCCACAAATCGGTTCCACAAGGTGAACGGATTATGAACGGTGACCTGATAGAGGCACTCGAACAATTACAGAAAGAAAAAGACATCCCCATGTCTTCTCTGCTGCAGACGGTAGAGATAGCCATGACTTCGGCATACCGCAAGCGGTATGGCGGGGCCGCGGATGTTCACATAAAGATAGACCCCGAACAGAAGAAGGTGCGGCTGTTTGCGCGCACCGAGCAGATAACTGATAAGGCTGCCACGGACGAGGAGGACCTGGATCTGGAGAGCATCGAATCTTCTGAGCTATATCAGGAGCAGGAGATAGATGCTCACGACTTCGGGCGTATTGCCGCCCAGACTGCCAAGCAGGTGGTAATCCAGCGCATCCGTGAGGCGGAACGTGAGATCACTTATGACCGATTCGCGCAGCGAATTGGCGAGGCGCTCACCGCTGAGGTGCAGCGCCGCGACGCCCGCAGTGTCTTTTTGATGATCGGCGATGCCGAGACCGTTCTGCCCTCCAATGAACAAATTCCCGGTGAACCGTACCGATTTAACGACCGTATCAGGGTCTACATTCTGAACGTACGCAAGACAACCAAAAATCCACAGATCATCGTCTCGCGGACGCATCCGACCCTGGTAAAGCGTCTGTTCGAACTCGAGATACCTGAGGTCTATGAGGGGATCGTCGAGATCATGTCAGTAGCCCGCGAGCCAGGGGCCCGTTCCAAAGTTGCTGTCCAGTCCTACGACTCCCAGGTTGACCCGGTTGGCGCCTGTGTAGGTCACCGCGGCGGTCGCGTCCAAGCCATCGTTGATGAGCTACGCGGCGAGAAGATCGATATCGTTCGCTACGATGAGGAACTAACCGAATTTTTGAAGAATGCCCTCTCCCCAGCCCGGGTCAGCCGGGTGATCCTTGACGAAGAAGAACACGCAGCGACTATCATTGCTCCCGACGACCAGCTTTCCCTGGCTATTGGCCGACGCGGGCAAAATGTGCGCCTGGCAGCCCAGCTTACCGGCTGGAAGATTGACATTCGCAGCCATACCCAGTGGGAAGAGCAGCAGGAAGCTGCCAAGGCTAAAGCCGCCTGGCCCGAGACGCTGCGGGTCTACGAATTAGCCCGCGAGTTGGATGTCGAGAGCCGCGACCTGGTGGAAATCCTCCAGGACGAGAACATAGATGTGACCAGTCATGCCAGCAATGTCACCGGCGAACAGGCGGACGTGATGCGCCAATTGCTGGCTGGAGGCACCGGCACACTGGACGAGTTAGAAGCCGGAGAAATAATTATCGATGTTGACGAGAGCTGACAAATCAGCCATAGTAGCAGGAGAAGCTAGCCAGTCCGCGACCACCCAAAGCACAAACAGCGGCGTGGAGGCGTTCTTAATTGGCTAAAATCCGCATCTTTTCGCTAGCCAACAAACTGGGACTACGCAGTGAGGCGCTTATCAAGGTCCTTGCAGAGATGGGCATCGAGGACGTCACTGCAGCATCAGCAGTCGACCCGGATACTGCATCGGCTGCCGTGGAGCTACTTGTCGAGCAGGCTCAACAGGCCCGCCGCGAGGCCCAGGCTGCTGCCGAGGCTCAAGCCACCCAGGAAGAAGCCCGGGTTGAGCCAGCTAAAGGACAGCCAGGGGTTGCGGAGGAAGAATGGGAAGAGGAATTCGCTGCTCCGGTTCACGACGCCGACCTCGAAGAGGGTCTGGCCGAGTTAGAGCGACACCTTGCCGAACTGCAGGCCGCTGCTGAGGCCGAACATACTGAGATTAAAGAAATCAAACCCCTCTCGGAGTTGGCGGCCCGACCCAGTGGCGAGCGGCCCGACTCCGCAGTTGAAGTGCCTCCAGTTGTCACCGTTCTGGGCCACGTCGACCACGGCAAGACCACTCTGTTGGATGCGCTGCGCCAGACCGACGTCGTCTCCGGAGAAAGTGGCGGTATCACCCAGCATATCGGTGCCTCCGAGGTCTCCACCGATGCTAAGACCATTGTTTTCATAGACACACCCGGTCACGAAGCCTTTACCGCGATGCGGGCGCGCGGCGCGCAGGTCACCGACATTGCTGTGCTGATAGTAGCTGCCGACGACGGCGTGATGCCCCAGACTGTTGAGGCTATCAACCACATCAAGGCGGCGGGCGTACCAATGATAGTGGCTATCAACAAGATTGACCTGCCCAACGCCGACATCGAGGCAGCCAAGCAAGATCTGCTGCAGCGTGAGATAGTACCCGAAGAATGGGGTGGCGACACTATCGTCGTACCAATCTCCGCACTCCAGCACGAGGGGCTCGATGAGCTGCTGGATATGATTCTGCTGGTCGCCGAGGTTCAGGAGCTTTGGGCCGACCCCGACGCCGAATTCGTTGGCGTCGTTATCGAGTCAAGTGTTGATCCCAGCGAGGGAACCCTGGCCACCGTTTTGATCCGCAACGGCACCCTCTCGGTAGGCGACATTGTAATATGTGGCACCTCGTGGGGCCGGGTACGTCACCTCCGTGACTGGCGCGGCAAATCTGTCAAGACTATGCAGCCGGGCCGACCGGTGGAAGTGATCGGATTGGAGCATGTAGTCGAAGCCGGTGAAATAATGGAGACTGTCCAGAACACCAAGGAGGCCCGCAGTCGCGCCGAACAGGCCCAGCAAGACGAACGCGAACGCCAACTGATGGGCCAGGCCGAGGTGCAACTACGTCACCTGCAGCAGCAATTCGGCTCCGGGCTGGTCAAGGAGCTGAATATTGTACTGAAGTCAGATGTGTGGGGCTCGGCCCAGGCCGTTGAAGCTAACCTCAGGAATCTAAGTGAGGAACTTGATGAAATAGACATCAACGTCGTCCACAGCAGCGTCGGCGACGTCACAGAGTCCGATGTGCTTCTCGCTGCCGCCTCCGAAGCCATCGTAATGGGCTTTCGCGTTGAACTAAGCAGTGGCGCCCGCCGTGCAGCTCAAGATGAGCACGTTGAGATCCGCAGCTACGACGTAATCTATGAAGCACTCGATGATATTAGCCAGGCTATGGTGGGAATGCTCGACCCCATCTACGAAGAGCAGTTCATCGGTGAGGCCGAGGTCCTCCAAACCTTCGCGGTCTCGCGGGTTGGCACGGTGGCTGGCTGCCGGGTCAACGATGGCCGGCTGGTCCACGGAGTCCGTATTGAGGTTATGCGCGACGGCGAACAACTATTCGACGGTGAACTGACTTCCCTGCGTCGGTTCGAGAACGACGTCGCCACGGTGGAAGCGCCCCAGGAGTGTGGTGTAGCTACCGCAGACTTCAACGACTGGGAGCCTGGGGACATCATCAACGCCTACCAGAAGGTGGAAGTCGAACGGTCTCTGCCCAAGGGAATGACCAAGTCGGCCGGCTCCTAGCGGCGCGCCGCCCGACAAGCTGTTCGGTCCACAGCAGAAATCTCAGTGCTGAACAAGCGAGACAAATGCCTGCCTTCGTCGGTCTACTGACTACTGAACTGATCATACCAGAAACCACCACTCTCAAGGAAAAGCGCCAGGTGCTGCGTAGCTTGCTGGCCCGTATGCCCAACAAGCTCAATGTAGCAGTCGCTGAAGTCGAACACCACGACTCTCACCAGCAGGCCCGTATCGCCACGGTGACGGTCAGCAACACCAAGGCGCAGGTCCACCGGGTCTTGATGGCTGCATCAAAATTCATCAAGAGCGAAGCCCGTGTGATGGTGCAGTCGGAAACCGTAGAGATCACCTGAGAAACAACGTGCTCCTATGCCTACACGCCGCCAGTTGCGCATAAACAACCTGCTGCAAGAAGAGATAAGCCGAATCATTCGGACCGAGGTCCGCGATCCTGACATTGGATTCACCACCATCACCGGGGTTGAGGTATCAGCCGACTTGCAGCAAGCCTATGTTTATACCAGTGTGATGGGTGAGGAAGCACAGGTACGGGCAACCATGGTTGCTCTGACTCGTGCTCGCCGCATGATCCGCAGTGAATTAGGTGACCGAATTCAGCTGAAATACATTCCTGAGCTTATATTTGAGCTTGATGAGACTGCCCGTCGCGCCCAGCGCATCGAAGCGCTCATCAGCAAGTTTGAGAGCGAAGTCGAACAGGAAGACACAACCCCCTCCAACGAAGAGGGCTATGGCGATTCTGTCGGCGGCGATTTCAGTGCCACTATCGCCCAAATTGGGCAGTTACTCAAAGAAGGGCACCCTACAGCCATCTTCATCCACCACAATCCCGACGGTGACGCTCTGGGCAGCGGGCTGGCCCTCAGCCTGGCACTACAGCAACTGGAACAAACGGTGCCCGTTGTGTGCGCCGATGCTGTTCCCCACCGCTATGAGTTTCTACCAGCAACTGACCGGATTAGCAGTGATGTCCCTGAATATTTCGAGCTAGCCGTGGTCCTCGACGCCGCCGACCGCCCTCAACTGGGCAACATTGCGGATGAGCTTCAGCGAGCCGAAACCATAGTGTGGATAGATCACCACCACACCAGCCAGGGTGGAGGAGATATTGACTATCTGGACAGAACTGCCGCCGCCACAGCACTGCTGATTCGTCGGGTTATCAATGCGCTTGGTCTCGAGATCACTACGGATATAGCTACCTGTCTCTATACAGCACTGGCCACCGATACGGGATTCTTTACCTTTGAGAATACTTCAGTACAGGCACTGGAGGTCGCCGCAGCACTGGTTAAAGCTGGGGCTGACCCACAGGCAATCGCTGCCGCTGCTCGCGATCAGCACCAACTGCCTGCTCTGAGACTACAAGGAAGGGCACTTACCAGCATAGCCAGCGCCGCTGGCGGGCGCATCATCTACGCCGCTCTTACCCCGGGTGATTTCGCCGCAGCTCAGGCCGATCCCGAAGATACCGAAGGCATAATTGACCTGCTGAGGACCGCAGCAGGCGGCGAAGTGCAGGTGCTCTTCAAAGCTGTCAGCCACAATCACTGGCGAGTTAGCCTACGCTCCTCAGTCATTGACGTCGCTACCATTGCCCAAGACTTTGGCGGTGGAGGCCACACTGCCGCCGCAGGATGCTCTATGAGCGGCTCATTGCCTGAGGTCCGCGCTCGTATGATGAAGACCATAACCTCTGTGCTCGACAGGGAGCAGTGAATCAGTGTGCACGGCGGGCTGCTTGTGGTCAAGCCTCCCGGTATGACCTCGCACGACGTCGTAGAGTATGTGCGGGAGCTTTGGGATGTAAAGGTCGGTCATACCGGGACACTTGATCCAGCCGCCGCTGGTCTACTCGTTTTGTGCATAGGCGCGGCCACCCGTCTCTCTGAGTATCTGCTCAACTGTAACAAAACCTATCGAGCCGAGATAACTTTCGGCCTGACCACCGCTACCGCTGACGCTGAGGGTGAGATCACCCAGCAGCAACAGGCTGGCCACCTGACAGCCACTCAAGTAGAAGATGCTATCGGCGGCATCACCGGCTCGCTGGAGATGACTGTACCCGCTTATTCGGCAGTAAGCCAGGACGGCACGAGACTCTACGAGTATGCAGCACGCGAAGAGAAGGTCACACTTCCGACAAGGCAGGTGCAGATATATCACTGGGAGCTGCTCGATTTCACTCCAGGCCAACATCCAGCAGCGCTCACAGAAGTGGAGTGCAGCAAGGGGACTTACGTGCGTAGCCTGGCCGAGATGCTCGGCGAGCGGCTGAAGACCGGGGCTTACCTGTCATTTCTGGTACGCACGCGCATCGGCCCCCACTGCCTGGAAGATGCCTCCACGCTGGAGGAAATCAAGGCCAGCGCTGACAATCCCAAAGAAATACTGCTCCCGCCCCTGCAGATCGTGCCGCACCTGCCAGCAGTAGAGGTGGATCAGCCGACCGCTGACCGGCTTCGGTACGGAAATGGTGTAACACTGCCAGCCGCCACTGAGCATGAGGGGCCAACGGTGGTGACAACTAACGATGGAAGCCTAGTGTGCATCGCCGAGGCCACCGTTCGGCACGGCCAACCCTATCTAAAACCATGCAAAGTCTTTGACTGGAGCAGTTGAGCACTACCAGCCAGCAACTTGATATGGAAGTAATCAAAGGCCTGGACAATCCAGCGCTGAAACCAGTTCGCCGCGTAGTTGCCGACGGCGGCTTCGACGGCATGCACCTGGGTCACCGGGCTATCTTCCAAGTCGCACGAGAAACCGCTATCCAGCAGAGAGCCACGCTGACCACCTTGACCTTCGAGCCGGCACCGGTGGAGGTTTTCAGCCCCCACGACAGCTACAATGTACGCCTGACTGTAGCTCAAGAACGAGGGCTGGAGCAACTGGGCGTGGACACGCTGGTCGTCGCCGATTTCAACGAGGCCTTCCAGCAAATCTCCGCAGAGCAGTACGCCCGCGACTACCTGGTGGGACGCCTGGGCACTGTAGCCGTGGTGATAAGCGAGTCACATAGCTGGGGCCGCCATGCTGAGGCTGATGCCAGTTGCATTCGCCAGTTGGGTGATAAGTATGGATTTGACGTGCGGGTAGTGCCCCTGGTGACTTTGGATGGGGAGGTTGTCTCCAGCAGCACCATTCGTAACTTTCTGTGGGAGGGCAAAGTCCAGGCGGCCAGCCGGCTGCTGGGACGGCCATATCCGCTGTACGGAACAGTCCAACAGGGAGCCGGGCGGGGCACCCTTCTGGGCTTTCCCACAATTAACTTGCAGGTCCCGCAGGCGAAGCTGGTCCCCGGGCCAGGCGTGTACGCGGCTGTCGTTGAAGCCGAGGGGCTACCCGCACCGCCGGTGGCCACTTACCGCTCAGGATGGCCAGCAGCCATCAGCATCGGAGCCTCTCCTACCTTCGATCCCGAAGGGGACAGTCGCCGAGTCGAGGTCCACCTGCTGGACATCAATGTAGACAGCGCCTGCGGCACTGGCGGAATGATGGTTTACTTCTTGCATCGGCTGCGCGACCTGCGCGCCTTTGACACCGAGGAACAGCTACGGAGCGAGATTCAAGCCGATGTAGACAGGCTACGCCAGGAATTCAACCTCTAGCCGCCCTCAAAGCCCAAGCTGGGACAGCCACGCCGAGAGCCACGACATCTTCCCCAATGCCAGCAACACTCCAAACAAGACCAACAGGCCCCCCGCAATCCTCTCGATGGTTGGGGCATGGCGCGAGGCCTTCTTGACCAGCCGCAGCAGCGCTTCTCCCATCAGCAGGGCGGCGGCGAGGAAGGGGAGAGCTAAACCAGCCGAGTAGGCAGTCAGCAGTATGACGCCCTGCCAGACAGTATCAAGCTGACTGGCTATCAACAGGATGGGAGCAAGAATCGGCCCTACACAGGGCGACCAACCTGCCGCAAATACTGCTCCGATGACCACAGCACCCAGATATCCCGCCGGACGATCCTGGAGCTGAAGCCGCGTATCCCGCTGCAAGGCACCTACCCTTAGCAACCCCATCAGGTGCAAGCCCAGCAAGATGACAATGAAACCGCCGATGCGCTCTATCCAGACTTGATACTCCCGGAGTAGGTCGCCGACGGAACTGGCCGCCGCTCCCAGAATAATGAAAACCAGGGAAAAGCCGACGATAAACAGTACCGAATTCAGAACAAGAGAAGCTCTGCGGCGGGCCGGAAGACTCGCGTCGGCTTCCTTTAGTGACACTCCTGTCACGAATGACAGATACGAGGGTATCAATGGGATAGTGCAAGGCGACAGAAACGA
>JALGTD010000251.1 GCA_029821515.1 Candidatus Zipacnadia bacterium
CTTTCTGCTGATACCGCTGAAGGAGACTGTGTCGCGGACGGCGGATGTTCCACAGAAGTCTCGGGCCGATCGGTTTGGGGTAAAGGTGCTGGTGCTGCTGCCAGCGGAGACGGCGTACCGATGCTGGATGTCCCGATGCGTCCGACACTTCTGATAAGTGGCTGGAAGAATCGGGCGATGATTTCTTTGTCCTTCGGATGGCAAAAGGTGCCCACCACAATACTGTGGTCCGATACAGTGTATCCAGCAAAGACGACCAGAAGCGCATCTTGTCAGGTCCCAATCTGTCCGGTGACCGCTATGCCTGATACGCCAAATGTGCTGGTGAACGGCTCGCTACTCTCGCGCTCGTAGTTGTAGCGGTGTTGCAGTAGTTGTTCGTGTCCGGCAACAGCCTGTTGAGGGGTGTGTTTGACGGCGGGGCTGGTCCAGGAGACTATCAGCCAGCGGGCAGATGCAGCGATATGCCAAGCTGCTCCACACAGATTCGCTCCGCTCTCAGGACGTCTGGCTGACCGTTGCTGTCAGCGAGGCCAAGTGACAGTGCCGCAAGCATCAATATATAGCAAGTTGAGACAGTGAACTTCATTCCACCAAGTTATTCCCTGTACCGATGGAGATGACCTTCTATTGGAGGATGGTTGTCAGCGCTGGCCTATATCATTATAATGAAGTCACACAGGGCACCGGGTACGTTCCCTGCAATCCTGAGACAGGTAGGAGAAGCGGCCATGTCATTTGCCTTCCTGATTCCGAAATCGGAGCGCTCCACACGTGAAGGGCCACGAATCGGCTGGCGCTCTGCTTCGACTTTGTCGTTTGGCAGCCCGTCGCTGCGCCGCCCCGAGGCAGGCTTTAGCCCTCCTATCGATGTCTATGAGACTGAGACCGAAGTGGTGGTGCGCATGGAGATTGCCGGGATTGACCCTACCACTGTTGATATTATGATAATGCAGGACAAACAGGTTCTGATTATTCGCGGCCGGCGCAGCGACCCGGCAGCCGGCGAGCCGCGCAAATATCACAATATGGAGATTGAGTGTGGTGAGTTCAGCCGGCAGATTCGTCTGCCCCGCGCTGTAACCCAGGATGGCACATCAGCACATTACGAAGATGGTTTCCTGGTGGTAACTCTGCCCAAAGGTTCACCGGCTGCAGCAGAGCCGCGCTCGGTGCCTATCGAATAGCCGAATCCCGACGGAGTGATCAGATGGAGATCGAAGCCTCCCTATCAGAACCTGTTTTGCCTGCTGAGTTGCCCATACTACCTGTTAATGAGATAGTCGTCTTCCCCTATATGGTGGTGCCTGTGGCCGTGGGAGAGGAAGACAGTGAGCTGATCAATGCGGTAGTTGCCGGCGACCGTTTTCTGGGTTGCGTCATGCGACAGCCGATCTCCGAGCAAGCCAGCGACAGCGAGCCGTCCCTCTACGAGGTAGGCTGTGCCGCCCAGCTTCATAAGATGATGCAGATGCCCGACGACAGCCGGCGTATCCTGCTTCGCGGGGTCACCCGCATACGAGTTGAGGAGTTCACTCAACTCGAACCGTATCGCATCGCCAAAATAGCCGAGATAGAGGAGACTCCCGCTGACGAATCTGACGAAGAGATTCAGGCACTGCGCCAAAGCCTGTTGAACACCTTCGAAGAGATCATCGAACTGTCCCCCGGCATGCCCGAAGAAGCAGTTATCCAGGCGCTTAATGTTCCAAATCTGTCGATGCTCACTGACCTGATCGCCTCCGCGCTGGATATTGACATCCAGGCCAAGCAGCAAATGCTTGAGATGACTGATGTTACCGAGCGGCTGGCTGCGGTGCACAAAGCCGCCCACGAGCAGTTGGTGCGCCTGCAGACCGCCCGGCGCGTCTCTGTCGACATTCAACAGGAAGTAGAGAAAACTCAGCGTGACTACTACCTGCACAGACAACTGGAAGCAATCCGTAAAGAGTTGGGGGAGGCAGGCGAGAGCGACGAAATCACGGAGCTGCGCCAGCGTCTGGAGCAGGCCGAACTGACTGAAGCCGCGCAGGAAGCCGCCGAGCGGGAAGTTGACCGCCTGGCCCGAATGAATCCCGCTGCCGCTGAGTACAGCGTGGTGCGTACTTACCTGGAGTGGATTATTGAGTTGCCCTGGCGGGAAGGCTCCGAAGAGCATATTGATGTCAAAGATGCCCAGCAAATTCTGGACGAAGATCACTACGACCTGAAGGACGTCAAAGAGCGCATAGTTGAATATCTGGCCGTCCGCCGAATTAAGCCCGATATGAAGGGTCCCATATTGTGTTTCATTGGGCCACCGGGGGTGGGGAAGACCTCCCTGGGCCAGAGCATCGCGCGGGCTACTGGGCGCGAGTTCATCCGCATCTCGTTGGGCGGTATTCGTGACGAAGCAGAAATCCGCGGCCACCGCCGCACCTACGTGGGTGCGCTGCCCGGCCGCATCATCCACGGCTTGCGCAATGTGGGCACCAATAATCCCGTCTTTATGCTCGACGAGATTGACAAGATCGGCGCAGACTTCCGTGGCGATCCGTCGTCGGCACTTCTGGAAGTCCTCGACCCCGAACAGAACGACAGCTTCTCCGACCACTACCTGGAGATTCCCTTTGACCTGTCCCGGGTGATGTTCATCACCACCGGCAACATTACCGCTACTATTCCGCCGGCGCTCCAGGATCGTATGGAGATAATCCGCCTGCCCGGGTACACTGATGAAGAAAAGTTCCATATCGCGAGGAAATATCTTATTCCCCGCCAGCTTGAGCGCCACGGCCTGAAGACCAGGCAGTTACGCATTACCGACGGTGCCCTGCGCCACATCATCGGTGACTATACACGCGAAGCCGGCGTCCGCAATCTGGAGCGAACCATCGCCACTATCTGCCGCAAGGCTGCCCGGCACATCGCCGAGGGCGAGACCGAGTCTACCAATGTCAGGATTGTTGACCTGGAGGAGTTGCTGGGCCATCAGCAATTCTTCCCCGATGTTGCGGAGCGTATTACTATGCCCGGCGTGGTTACTGGGCTGGCCTGGACGCAGGCGGGTGGGGTAATCCTGTTACGCAGGCGGGTGGGGTAATCCTGTTTGTCGAAGCGTCACGGATGCCCGGCGACAAGAAGCTGACTCTTACCGGTCAGCTTGGGGAGGTAATGCAGGAGTCGGCGCAGGCGGCGCGGAGCTGGGTGCGCAGCAATGCTGAAGCACTCGACATTGACCCGGACTTCTACGAGCACAGTGACATTCACCTGCATGTCCCCAGTGGAGCAACTCCCAAAGATGGGCCCTCGGCGGGTGTGGCTATGGCTGCCGCATTAACTTCACTACTCACTGGCCGCCTGGCTAAGGACAATATCGCAATGACTGGC
>JALGTD010000252.1 GCA_029821515.1 Candidatus Zipacnadia bacterium
AGGAAGCTCCCCACCTTGCCGAATTGGCCCTGCGACTGGGCAATTACAGCGACCTGAGCGAGCAAATCACACGGTGCATCGGTGACGATGCTGAAATTGCTACTGACGCCTCCCGCCTCCTGGCTAAACTGCACACACAGTCCCGCCGGCTTTACCAACAGATTCAGAAGCAGATGGACGGGCTTATTAACCGGTATCGCGGACGCGGGGTGCTGCAGGATCCGGTGGTAGTCCAGCGGGCGGGGCGCTGGTGTCTGCCGGTGCAGATCCAGGAACAGGCACGGGTCTCGGGCATTGTCCACGATCGCTCCACCAGCGGCGCAACGGTCTTTATGGAGCCTACCGAAGTTGTTGGCCTGGGCAACGAGTTGCGCGAGACCGAGCTGGCCATCGAAGAAGAAAAGCGTCGCATCCTGCAGGAGCTGACCGGTCAGGTCGCCGCCCGCCAGGCCAGGCTGGCCCAGGACCTCAGGACCTGCAGCGGCTGACGGTACTCGACTTCATCTTCGCCAAGGGGCGCTTGTCAATAGTTCAGGAGGGCATAGAGCCGGAGATACCTCTGCACAGAGGCTATATCAACCTGCACGAGGCGCGCCATCCCCTGCTGAAGGGTGAAGTTGTTCCCATAGACCTGTGGCTTGGCGAGGATTTCGCTACGCTGGTCATCACCGGCCCTAATACCGGTGGGAAGACGGTGTCGCTCAAGACGTTGGGACTGCTGACGCTGATGGCCCAGTCGGGGCTGCACGTGCCGGCGGAGCCGGGCACCAAGATTCCTATCTTCGCGGCCGTCTACGCCGATATCGGCGATGAGCAGAGCCTGCAGCAGTCGCTGTCCAGCTTCAGCTCACATATGACGCAGATAATCAAGATCGTCCAACGCGTGTTAGCCGCTCGGCAAGCCGGCCAGGTCCTCAACGTGCTGATACTGCTCGATGAAATCGGCGCGGGTACCGATCCCTCCGAAGGCGCGGCTCTGGCGATGGCGCTGCTGGAATGGTTCCACGAGGCTGGCTGCTGCACCGTGGCGACCACTCACTACAATGAGCTGAAGGCTTTCGCGTACGCCCGCGAGGGGATGGAGAACGCCTCGGTTGAGTTTGATGTGCAGACCCTGGCTCCTACCTACCACTTGGAGATCGGCTCTCCAGGTTCGAGCAATGCTTTCGAAATTGCTCAGCGCTTGGGACTACCCGCGAGTATGGCTGGCCGCGGCCGCGACCTGCTGGAGGGCGAGAGTCGCGACTTTGTCCACGCTCTGGAGCGCGTCCAGCACACCCAGCGCAAGCTCCACGCCGAACAGCGTCAGGCCCAGCAAACTCGCCAGGAGCTGGAGGGCCTGCGCGACCAATATGAACGCAGATCGGCCCAGCTTCAGCAGCAGCGCGAGCAAGCTGTGCGCGACAGTTTTGAGGATGCCCGGCAGATCGTGGCCAAAGCTCGCAGTCGGGCCGACCAGATAATCCGCCAGCTTCAGCAGCAGGATCGGCACACCGCCGAGAGCGAAGAGCTGCGCCAGGAACTTAAAGAAATTGAAGCCGAGGTGGAGGAGGCTCAGCAGGAATTTGAACGCCAGCAGGCCACAGACCAGCCGGCTCCGCGTGAGCTGCCTCTGATTGAAAGTATCAGCCGTGGCGAGCGGGTCTATGTGCCGGCCTTTAGCCGGGAGGGCGCTGTCCGCGAGGTGCTTGATGAGGAGACGGCGCTTGTCCAGATCGGCCAGATCAGCATTGAGTTGGACATCAGCGACCTGCGCCAGCCGCCGGAGGAACCAGAGCAGACCGTACCTGAGTCCGAAATTCAGCCCGTCCAGACCCGTAAGAAGGTGAGCGTCCCGCGCGAGCTGGCACTGCGCGGGATGACCGTAGAGGAGGCACTGGCAGAGCTTGACAAGTACCTGGATGACGCCAGCCTGGGCGGCTTACAGCAGGTGCGGATCATCCACGGTAAGGGCACCGGGGTTCTGCGCGAGGCAGTGCACAGCTTCCTGGGAGAGCACCGGGCCGTACGCGACTTCCACCTCGCCGACCGCACCGCCGGTGGTGAAGGGGCCACGGAAGTTGACCTGCTTGCTGATTAGAAGCTAAGCAACCAACGGAACTATCGGCTCTCCGCAAGCGTCCAATAACCGTGCAATGACATTGCCGTAAACAGGAGGAATCGGTAATGTACTCACCCCGCAGCTTTTCACGGATCTCTACTCTGGGCCTGGGCTTCGCCATAGTTGCGTTGACACTGCTCGGCTGCACCAGCAATGAGCGGAATGGCGCCCAGGCCGCACCGCAAGGAAATGCCCAAATATCGGTAGCCGAACAAAGTTCTGAGGTTAGCTTTGACCAGTACTATCAGCCGACCGAAGTTGAGTTTACGCCCGCCGCGCCCGGCTATCAACTTCCGCTTGACTTGAGCAAGGTGGCAAACCAGGGCATGCTGGGCCGCCTCTCCGCGTCGGCCAAGCAGCTTCTGGGCCAAAACGGCTTTGTGGTGACGGCGGCCGGCCGCAAGGAAGACATGGCCGAGGTCTACGATGACATCGGAAAGGCGGACATCCCCGTATACGTCACTGCCGACAGCCTCCTGCACCTCTACCACATCCAGTTCGACGAGACGCTCAAGGACATCGAAGAGCGGGAGTTCTACGACAACTTGATGACGCTTGGTCAGGAACTCCGCAACGACAGCCAGGCTAAACACCGGGAATTCACGGGCGACTTGCAGGAGGCGGCCCGGCGCAACTGGATATTCTTCGCTGTCGGCAACGGACTGCTGGCCGGCGGCTTCGACCTGAAACACTCTTTTCCTGCCCCCGAACTTCGTGCGGAACTGGCGCTCATTGGAGCCCACCAGGGCTTTGCCAGCAGCCCGCTGTTCCACTATAAGGAGGATTACTCGCAGTACGTCCCGCGCGGGCACTATACCCGCAGCGAGGAGCTGAAAAGATACTTCAAGGCGATGATGTGGTACGGGCGGATGGCGTTTCTGCTCAAGGGCACCGACCTGGATGCGCAGGCGCTGGTCTCGGAAGAGGACGCCCGCATCCAGACGCTGCAGGCCTGCCTGATTGCCCAGCGGCTCTACGGCCCCGACCAGGAGCCTGACCTGGCCGCAATCTGGAACCGCATCTACCAGGTTACCGCCTTCTACGTCGGGCTGGCCGACGACCTGACGCCCTACGAGTACGCGGAAGCGATTGAGAAGGTCTA
>JALGTD010000253.1 GCA_029821515.1 Candidatus Zipacnadia bacterium
ACCCAAGTTCCGCCGGATATCCGACGGCTCTCTGCCGCGCAATAACGGGCGCATCCCGGTGCCGCTTACTTGATTTCAGCGGCACGACTCGGGGGCGACTTTCCGCGGGCTTAAGGCGCCGGTACTTTCACCTTATCGCCGGCTCGCTGTTGCCTCAGCTCCCGCGTACTCCTCCCCGTCACAGTCTCTGCTTCTCAATTTGACCAGAGTATACCCAAATTGGCGGATGCTGTCAACATATGGCTGCGAGAGGCATTCCCAGATCTCCTGTTGACTAGCGCCAGATACGCTTGGGCCTGGGTCGCCATAGACGCCACCAAGGGATATGCGGCACGGCCTTTTCGGAAAACCCACGACGCTGGATTATCGCTCCTGTGAGGTGCTGCAACTGTTCGTAACTGCGCTGAGAGTATGCGTACACGAACGCTATCTTGGACTGGCCCGATTCATCCTCGTACGCGAGGTCCCAGGTACCGCGCCATGGCCAGGCCGCGCCGTACCATACGACTCCGGTAATGTTTTCCCAAGACACGTTACGGGTGGTCATCACAGGCCGAAAGCGGCGGATGATGATTTCCTCGTGCCTAAATAGCAGACAGTCGTAGTGAGTCGGTAAGAATATGCCAATCGCAATGCCGAGGTGTAATATTGCAAGTGAAACAGCTAGGGCAAGTACAGTTGTAGGCCTTGGCACTATGGCTTGAAACGTGGCGTGGCCGGCAAAGCAGAGTAGTACCCCAGCTATGAGGTAGCCTGGCCACCATCGATTCAGCCAGATGACTTCCGGATCGTCACGCTCACCATACGGGAGCATCGCCACTCACACCTGTGTCTACCAAGCAATGTGCTACGCCGTCTTCTGCTCGTCGCTTTCACGGATCAATTGAGGACGCTGGCCCTCGCGGACGGTCTCTTCGCTGATTACACACTGGACGACGTCGGGGCTGGAGGGGATCTCGAACATCACATCTAACATAACTTCCTCGAAAACAGTGCGCAGCCCGCGGGCACCGGTCTCTTTTTTGAGAGCGGCTTCGGCAATTGCCCCTATTGCCCCGTCTTCCACGATTAGTTCCACGTTATCCAGCAGGCGCATGAGCTTCTGATACTGGCGAACCAGTGCATTATTGGGTTCGATCAGGATGCGCTTGAGTGCCGCTTCGTCCAGTGAATGCAGCGGAGCAATGGTGGGCAGCCGCCCAATGAATTCAGGGATGAGGCCGAAGTTGATCAGGTCTTCGGGAATGACCTTAGCCACCAGTTCGTCATCGCTAATCTCGATGCTGCCCGAGGAAACTGCGTCGAAGCCGATAGCCCGCTTGCGGGTGCGCTCGCGGATGATATCGGTCAGCCCGCCGAAGATACCCCCACAGATGAACAGGATATTGGTCGTATCTATGGGTATGTACTCCTGCTGGGGGTGCTTGCGGCCGCCCTGGGGGGGGACGTTGGCTATGGTGCCTTCCAGAATCTTCAGCAGAGCCTGCTGGACGCCCTCGCCGGAGACGTCGCGGGTGATGGACGGGCCTTCTTCCTTGCGCGTGATCTTGTCTATCTCGTCAATGTAGATAATGCCCTGTTCGGCGCTTTCGATGTCGCCGTCGGCGGCGATGATGAGCTTCAGCAAGATGTTCTCAACATCTTCACCGACGTAGCCGGCTTCGGTAAGCGAGGTCGCGTCAGCGATGGCGAAGGGCACTTCCAGCATCTGGGCCAGGGTGCGAGCCAGCAGGGTCTTTCCGCAGCCAGTGGGGCCGACCAGCAAGACGTTGGTCTTCTCCAGCTCAACATCGTCGTCAATGGCCCTCACCTGCACCCGTTTGTAGTGGTTATACACCGCAACTGACAATATGCGCTTGGCCTTATCCTGGCTGACTATGTATTGGTCAAGATAATCGGCAATCTCCTGAGGCTTGGGGACCGTGGCCAGCTCGGGTATGGCTTGCTCTTCGCGGCGGCTGCGCAGAATCTCGTTGCACAGTTCCACACACTGCGGACAGATATAGACGCCTGGGCCGGCGATCAACTCGTGCACCTGGTTGGGGCGGCTGCCCTTCTCACGCCCGCAGAAGCTACAGTTCAGTTTTCGTCCGTCTGATGAATCAGTTGGTTCCACTGGTTAGATTGCTCCTATCTGCGTCTTCTGTGTCTATTCGCCTTCTTCCGCGGGCTGTTTGCGGGCTATCGAGTCAACGATGCCGTATTCCAGGGCCTGTTCGGCATCCATGTAGTAGTCGCGCTCGGTGTCCTGTTTGATTTTATCCACGGGCTGGCCGGTGGCCTCAGCAAGGATATTGTTGACCCATTCGCGCAGCCGCAGGATCTCTTCGGCCTGGATTTGTATATCGGTGGCCTGACCGGCCATCTGCCCCCAGGGCTGGTGGATCAGTACCCGCGAGTAGGGCAGGGCGTAGCGATGGCCGTGCTCACCGGCGGCCAGCAGCACAGCGGCGATGCTGGCAGCCTGCCCGATACACCAGGTGTGCATCTCCGGCTGGATATACTGCATTGTATCGTAGACAGCCAGTCCTGCGGTCACCGAACCCCCTGGGGAGTTGATGTACATAGAAATAGGCTCGAGAGGATCCTCGCCCTGCAGGTACAGCAATTGGGCCATAAGGAGGCTGGCCAGATTATCGTCAACGACCGTGCCGATGAAGACAATGCGCTCGCGCAGCAGCCGTGAGTATATGTCATAGGAGCGTTCTCCCCGTGGCGTCTGCTCAACTACCATTGGTACTAACATAGGCTTTTCATTCCTCCTGAGCTGGTTGTTCTGTTTCAGCTTCTGGCGTCGGGT
>JALGTD010000254.1 GCA_029821515.1 Candidatus Zipacnadia bacterium
AAGATCCGCTACTATGCGGTTAGCAACTACTCTACTGAGCTATTGGTGGAAATGCTGCAGATTGCCGATGAGAATACCCTGCCCCGCCCCGTGGTGATTCAACCTTTCTTCAATTTGCTCAACCCCGAGGCCACCTTAGAGTTCCCCGGCCTGGGGGAGGTAGCGATTCGGGTAGCAGAGGAGCTGTTGCCGCTGTGCGAGCGCGAGCAGATCGGCGTGGTGCCCTACCGTATCCTTAACAGCGGTGTGCTCACTGGCAAATACCACCGCGGCTACGAGGCTCCCGTCGGCTCGCGCGCCGTTGAGAAGCCCGGCTGGCTGCCTGACCTCACCGACGAGCTGTTTGACCAGCTCGAGGAAATCGAACAGGCGGCCGCCGCTCGCGGCCTGACTATGGTCCAGTATGCCATCCGCTGGGTGCTGGAACAGCCGGCGGTCGTCGCGGCTATTGTCGGAGTCAAGCGTGTTGAGCAACTCGAAGAGGCCATTGCAGCAGCGCCCTGAGCCCGGGGCGGCTAGCAGCTATCAACACTCACACCTCGAAGCAGCCCGGTGTCAGCCGGGCTGCTATTGTTACGCGGGTACCGTCACAGGAACAGTGGAGCTTGGACCTAGTGAAACCGGCCCACCTGAACCAGATCCGTGCGCGTCTTCCACGGCGAATCTTCCCCACCGATCATATAGAGCCGTTCGTTGACATAAGCACAGCCCTGATCGAGGATACCCATTAGCATCGGGCTCAGGGGCCGATACTGATCGCGCACGGTATCGTACAGTAGGCACTGAGCCGAGGGGTAGGCGTGCATCTTTTGGCCGGAGATTCGCGATGCAGGGATGGCCAATGCCAAGCCGCCGGCGACAATAATGTGGCTATCATCAAGCGCTGTGCACGCGCCCGTCCCACGGGCAAGAGGCAGAGGGCGCACCTGCTGCCACTGGCTGGTGGCTATGTCAAAACAGTATGCATCGGCCACTGGAGTCAGCGAAGCAATATTGTGGTAGCTTCTGACAAATGTCTCGGCCACTGTGAACTGCTTGTCCTCAAGCAGACCCCCGAACAAGTACAGCTTACCTCCGCAGACCGTGCCAACTGGCCACAGTAGTTCGGGCCGGGGCACTTCGCCCATCACTTGCCAGCCCTTTTCCAGATCGTTTGTGTCAAGCGCCAACACGCTACTGGCTGGCCGCGACTGCCCCTGATATTCCTCCATCCCGCCGGCGATGTAGATCACCCCATCGTTGATACCGCCTCTGGCCCCAGCCCGCGGTAGTGGCAAGGACGGGGCGGCCATCCAGGCGGGATTCTCCCGTGACAGGTCCAGCACATAAACTTCCGCATGGACTCGATCGGCATTTTCCCCGCCAATTACCCACAGTTTGTTCCCCTCGGCCACCGCCAGCGGGTATCCCACCGGCAGTGGATAGGCTGGCAGCGACTCCCACTGCATAGTCCCGGTGTCAAGTTTTTTGACTGTGCGAGTCCATATCTTGTTGGGCATACCGTCGCGCGGCTCTACCCAGTAGGTGCCGCCCACCACTACGACGTCATCGCCAACCGCCGTCGTACCCAGCGCTGACTGGGCTATGGGCAACTCCGGCCCCCATGTCCAACTGATACGGTATGTCTCTTCTGCGCTTACCAGGCCAACAGCCAACACAAGGATGGCAACTATGCTCAGATATCTCATCGTACAATCCCCTTATGGGTCTATTTTGCGCCATCTAATAGCTTCCCCTTGTTGGCGGTCTCAGCTACACCGCTGCCTCGGGTATTTGGCTATGCCAGATACTGACGAGAGTTCCTCCACCTTCGCAACAGCTCCTCCTCTGTAGTCTACGCTTGTACGCCGTTCCCTGTCAATCGCCCCCTCCCCGCCTTTGTCCGCTCTATCCTTGATGAAGGTGCATACCTCACTGGTAGGGGCGCTGCTTGCCGCGCCCGCCCGTTTTCCGTTGATTCTCTCTATCCCCCTCATTACAGGTGCTCATCCCGTCTCCCGCTTTCCGTCTCTGCCCTTGGCCCTTAGCGTCTGACGCCGGGTGACCATGACCTAAAGCGGCGAAGAATCGCTAGTTTTGTTTAGACCCAGCCAGGGTTGTGTTTGCCAACCGGCCCCACGCCGTCAGAATTGACTGATTGGCAGCAACAAGCGCCTGGAAAGGCGGCAAAGCACTGGGTTTTCTGGATACATTGCCGTCACGAGCAGGGATTTCTCACAGACTCAAAGAATGTGCAAACAACTAAGAACCAAATAGCAAATCCTGGTGACTGCTGGGAGTACCACCTGGCAGAGAAGACTAGCGCAATACGGCCTGGGCAGTTGCAGAGAAATGTCTGGGCAGAGAAGAGTGCTCTGTATGGATCAAACGAAGCTGGGCGAGTTGGCACGGTTCTACCGCAAGCACCTGCTGGATGACGTGATGCCCTTTTGGGAGTGCCGCACCAGGGACCACGAGTGCGGAGGGTACTTGACTTGTTTCGACCGTCAGGGCAAGCTCAGCGACTCTGACAAGTACATTTGGTTCCAGGGGCGGCAATTGTGGATGTTCTCCGCCTTGTATAACCGGGTCGAGAAACGTGACCTTTGGCTGGACTTGGCCCGCCAGGGACGCGACTTCCTGGTCCAACACGCCTATGCTGGCAACGGGCGCTGGCATTACCAGCTTCATCGTACCGGCAGGCAAGTTAAGCAGAGCACTATCTCCATTTACACTGACCATTTTGTTCTGTCCGGACTCTGCGAATACGCACTAGCCAGCGGCAGCGACCAGGACCGAGACC
>JALGTD010000255.1 GCA_029821515.1 Candidatus Zipacnadia bacterium
AGTAACACAAATGCTGGCTGATGCGGACGGCCAGTTCCGGCCGGGAGTCTATCAGGTATTCAGCGAGGCTGCGATACTCGGCCAGCAGATTATAGATGATACCCTTCTGCTGGCCATTTATCGCCTCGCGCAGGAAGGTGTTGAAGTGCTTCACCACCAGCTCTACCACGGTTTCATCGCCGGCGGACAGAGCGCTTTCCCCAAGACGCCGGGCGCTCACGGCAACCGCCGTCGCCACCTCCCGAGAGGATCCCAGAGACGAGCTGAAGATGGTCTGCAGCTCGCGCAGCACCTTGACCTCCACCCAACTGCGTTCCTGCTCAATGCGACTGACATACTCCTCGGATAGGCCCAGGAAAATGCCCGGCTCTACATTGAACCACTGGTCGGGCTGCTGCGGCTTTCGCTCAAGATAGCGCGCCGAAATATCCACCAGCGCCCAGACACTGTTGAGCGCGATGCTGGTGTCGTTAATGCGCAGAGAGCCTTTGGCAATATCGCTGATCTGCTCCAGGCTCTGGCTGAACCGCAGCCTGGGGCTGCCCTCGGGACCTGGCCTCCGGCAGTCCTGCTTCAGACAGCCCAGGGCGCGTGCTTGTATCTTGCTAATGATGCTGGTGGGCGCCAGGAAACTGAACACGAAGAAAATGTACGGGATCAGAGAAGCCAGACACAGCGTCATCAACGTCAGGCACGTCAGGATCCCGAAGCGCGGGCCGAAATCCGGGGTTATAGTGTTGGCGACATAGAAACAGTAGATGATGGTGGATATGAAGACCGCCAGGAGCAGGAGGTTGGCCTTCGCCTCGATGAACAGGTCAATCAGCTTGGGGGTGTAACGACTGGCGGTAAGCTCAACTACGATCAGGGCCAGAGTGATGGTGATAGCCAGCACGGTGCTCAGTGCGCAGGCGATAGAGGTGAGGGTGTACCGAGCGGTAGATGGGTCGGCCGCCAGCGACGAATCTACGAAGTTGCCCGGGACTTGCTGGTGGACCAGGTCAACGGTCTGAATCACCGAGAACAATGCGACTACCACGACCACAATGACAATCGGCGCAACTTTGGCCAGCCAGCGGAGGCGATGTGATAGACCTCTCATTGCTTCACCCTTCTAAGCGAGAGTGCGGCGGTTCTGCAATCAGAGTTCGCCGCAAATGAGAGGATTACCTGCCCTAATTGGAGTCAGGGACCGGCCAGATACGTCAGTTCAACGAGGGCTGGAGGCGGCGACCGGAATCGAACCGGTGAATAGCGGTTTTGCAGACCGCTGCCTTAACCTCTTGGCTACGCCGCCACCGATACTACTTCGCGGACTACGCTCGCTACGTAGTACAATAAACTTTGGGACGAGTCGGGCTGCACCCAACCCGTCCCAATTCTGGAGCGGAAGAGGAGGTTCGAACTCCCGACCTTCTGCTTGGCAAGCAGATGCTCTACCAACTGAGCTACTTCCGCATTTATTCTTACTTAATGGAGCGGGAAAGGGGATTCGAACCCCCGACCCTCAGCTTGGGAAGCTGATGCTCTACCGGCTGAGCTATTCCCGCCCATCGGCACCCGCCGTTAGGCCTCTGCCGTTCTCCTGTTGTTAAGCCTGCCGTTAAACATGTCGTCAAATGGTGGGCGGTGCAGGGCTTGAACCTGCGACCTCTTCCGTGTGAGGAAAGCGCTCTCCCGGCTGAGCTAACCGCCCGTTTTGCCAGCCATACTCTATCTGGTGCCGAGGGCGGGATTCGAACCCGCACGAACCTTGCGGTCACTAGCCCCTCAAGCTAGCGTGTCTGCCAATTCCACCACCTCGGCCCGCTGTTAGTATACCGTGACCGGCCCGCTTAGTCAAGACCACCAGTACACCACACTGGCGGCTCCCGCCTCTTCCCCACTCCCGCCGGACAGTGCTTCAAGACTAGACGCACACAGTTGATGCTCACCGCGAAGCGGCTTTGGTGAACTCCAGTAGTACCTCTTCGTATTGATCAATCATCTTCTCAATACTGTAGAGATTCACGACGTGCTGCCGGCCTGCCCGGCCTATTGCTGCTCGCCGTTGAGGTGATTCACTGAGAAATATAATCGCCTCGGCCAGACTCTGGGCATCGGCCGGCGGAACCAGAAGGCCGGTCTCCCCTTCGGCAATATACTCCGGCAGGCCGCCGTCCCGAGAGGCAATCACCGGCACACCCATAGCCTGTGCTTCTATATTTACGGTTGCAGCAGCCTCTCGCCAGTGGGAGGGCACAAGCACTACGTCGGCTGCAGCATAATAGGGACGAGGGTCGGGATGGAAGCCCAACATCTTGACCTGACTTTCCAGGCCCAATGAGGCAGTCTGCTCATGCACTTCTTGCTCCAGATTGCCTTTGCCAACGATCAACAAGACAGTGTTCGGCAACCGCCCAAGCACTTGTGACAGGGCCTCCACCACGTATTTGTGCCCCTTGCCCCCCGCTATTCGCCCCACCAGCACCAGCACGAAATGATCCTCGCTGAGGCCGAGTTCACGGCGAGTCTGCCCACGCAACCGCGGATCAGGAGAAAACGAGTCGGTGTCTACACCGTTGGGGATAAGCTGGATACGCTCGGCAGGAACTCCACACTTTCGGGCGAACTGCTCCATTGACCTCGAAAGGCAGATAACGAGCTGCGCAATGCGCAAGGGGATCGGCGGGCTGATTTCGGCCACTGCTCGAACAACGAAGGGGGTTCCAGTAAGCCGGGCCGACAGGCCTGCGCTCATCAC
>JALGTD010000256.1 GCA_029821515.1 Candidatus Zipacnadia bacterium
TATCTACCTCTGGGTCCACCTGCAAGGCACCTCGTGCATGGGCGGTAACCTCATTTTTAATTATGTCTGCCCCAACGACGTCGCCAATAAAGTAGCGCCCTGAGCCGGTTGTGCCGGCTCCACGAATCTCAACCATATCACCGGCTTTCTGGCCTATCCGTCGCAGTCCCTCCTGTACCGCTTCCAGGGGGCGACCGGCAGTCATCAGATATTCCTTGACTAACAGGTTGTTCTTCTCATCAATCAACGCCAGGCAAGTGCTGATAGAACCGACATCAATACCTAAGTAGGCCGGTATCTTCTCGCTGCTCCGGGCAGGCAGCCCCGCTAATTGAGACGGCCGTATCTCAGATTTATTCAAGCTTAAAGCAGCAAGCTCTTTTTCCGGGCCGAATTGCAATTGTTGGTGGCGAAGTTCATCAAGCATATCCAGATCCGGCATTTGAATGCCCTTCTGGCGGGCTTTAAGCACTGCCCCGATTGCTCCCATCGCCGCGAAGTGCTCCGGGATGACGAACTGATCACCGTCAGCATTGAAGATCTCTTTTATTGCCCAAATCATACCGGGATTAAAAGCCAATCCTCCGTGGAAAGAAAGGGGATACTTAATCTCGGCACCAGAGCCGACGGTGCTCTTGAAGTTGCGGGCCAGGGCAAAGCACAACCCGGCCACGATGTCCTGCTCCGGCGTCGCCTTCTGCTGGAGATGGATCATATCAGTCTTAGCGAAGACACTGCAGCGTCCGGCTATCCGTGAGGGGTTTTCTGACTGCAGCGCCATTTGCCCAAACTCCTCGATATCCAGGCCCAGCCGCGAGGCCTGCTGATCCAGGAATGAGCCGGTGCCTGCCGCGCAGGCAGCGTTCATAGCAAAGTCAGCCACCTCGCCACTGCCCTCATCCTGGGGATCCTCGATAAAGATCAGCTTGGAGTCCTCCCCGCCGATCTCAATAATCGTCTGGACCTCAGGGAAGAGCCGGCGAGTAGCGGCCGCCTGGGCCACTACCTCGTTGACGAAGTCTGCGTGCAGTATGCGCGCCACTATCCGTCCGCCATTACCGGTAGCTGCCAGACCTGTAATACGCTGAGCACCGTACTTGTCCAGCGCCGCTTCAATGGCCTCAGCCGCCACTTTCATGAACTGGCCGTGATGGCGAATATACTGCTCTTCTATTATGTTATCCTGGGCATCTATAACTGCCAGATTGACACTAATTGAACCGACGTCAATTCCCAGGTATAGATCCTGGCTGCTCATCAGGCAAATCTCCTCACAAAACAGCGCGCGGACATATCTCAGACAGCACGCTTGCTAATCATCTACATCATACTGGCCTCTAATTATACAATACCTATAGGCCTCTTGCAACCGTGGCCGAGCCACTTCTCTTGATTTGCTTAGCTGGCACGTGCTGATTGTCTGCAGGTCGGAGGTGTGTTATAATCGGTATATCGAGTCGGTGCGAGGGAAAGACGTTATGATTGATTACCGCAGCCGCTGGCAGCGCCGCCGGCGGCGCAAAACTAATGTGCGTCGGGCCATTATCGCTGGAGCGATTGTATTGTTGGCGGTGGTACTGCTGATCGTAGCTTTGCTGCGTCGTGAGTCGGTGGCGTGGCGATATCAGCCGCTTTCCCGGGGTGTGCCCTACTTCACAACAGATACTGGCAAACTGTTTGTGGCCTGGTCCAGCGGAATGGTGCGCACACTTCAGCTTACTACGGGCCGAGAGGCCGGACTGGTGGAGTATGACCGGCCGTTTGCCTTTTGGGCTGCTCCGGTTGTTAGCTTTGATCTGCTGGTTGTGGGCAGTGATGACTTCAAGATCCACACCCTGTCTGTAAAAACTGGTAAGCTCCGCTGGAAGTACCAGACCGGGGGTCGGGTACAGGCTCGGCCGGTTGTAGACCGCGAACAGGTGCTGATCGGTTCCAGTGATAGCTACTTGTATTGTCTGGACCTGCCCACTGGTATCCTTATATGGAAGACGAACTGTGCGGGGGGAATTGCCGGGGCAGCGGCGCTGGCTGATGATGTAGTAGTGGTAGGCACCACCACCGGCCGCCTGGTGGGCATAGACCGGGGCACTGGCAGAAGGCTTTTTATGGTCGGCACAGAAGCTGCAGTGATGGGGCCGGCGCTGGCTATAGACGATCATACCGTGACCGTCGGCTGTGATGACGGCCGCCAGTATGTTCTGAACGTACGACAGCCTGAGGAGTGCCGGACTATCGAAGTCGGTGGGCTGCTGCGGCTGCGGCCAGTAGTAGAAGGGCGGCGGTTCTATATTGCTGCCAGCAACGGAAGGATAGTGGCGGTGAATCTGGAAAACAGCGAACAGTTGTGGGAGCAAAAACTGAATGAGACGCTCACCGTGGGCCTCGCTGCTGACGACCGTTACCTGTATGTAGGAACAGCAGCCGGCTATGTGTTTGCCATAAGTCAGCAGACTGGCAACATTCGTCGTCGCTGGGAGTTGAGTCAGCCGGTGGTCGGCTCCCTGCTAGCTACCGATGACCTGCTGGTGGCGGGGTTGGCTGATGGTCAAATTGTTGCTCTGCCCGTGCCGGATTGAGCAGTTTTCAAACTATGTTAATTAACGACTCTTTGCGGCTGAGGTTGCCGCGTTTTTATTATGGATAAAGAACAGACCGAGCTGTCACCGCGAAACATTGTGTTGGGCGTTATCAATGGAACGCTCGTATGGGCCTCGGAGGCCTTCCTGGA
>JALGTD010000257.1 GCA_029821515.1 Candidatus Zipacnadia bacterium
GTAGTGGATATCAGCAATCACTGTGCCATTGCCAGATTTCCGGTGATGTATTGCTTGATAGCAGACCTAACGAAGTGGGAGGTAACTACAAGTGACGGCCCACACTAAGAGAGCCGTAGGCATATTACGAGGAGTCTATACTACACTGGTGCCGAAGGCCGGAGTCGAACCGGCACGGGCCAAAGCCCACTGCCTCCTGAGGACAGCGTGTCTACCAATTCCACCACTTCGGCACCTCTAGAAGCACTGATATGATACGGTAACTCCCTGCGCTTGTCAAGAATACGCTGAGTCCCCTACACGCCTTCTTGCGATTGCTCGACACAGCAGCCCGGCTGTGTTAGTATGAGTCAAATCCCACCAGCATCTGAACACGTGACCGGTATGGAGATCCAGAGCAACTCGCCGCCCGAAATAGACCTCGGCAAGCCCTTGTCCCGCGATTTTTACGACCGTGACACCACGTTGGTAGCTCGGGAATTGCTGGGCCGAATGTTGGTCCACTGCGAGTCCGCAGGGGCAACCGCCGGAATTATCGTCGAGACCGAGGCGTACTTGCAGGGCGACCCCGGCTGCCACGCTGCGCGGGGTCGCACCGAGCGCAACGCCCCTATGTTCGGCCCGCCCGGCACAATCTATGTCTACCTCATCTACGGAATGCATCATTGCCTCAACATCGTCACCCAACCCGAGGGAATTGGTGAGGCCGTCCTCATTCGCGCTGTGGAGCCGGTCCGCGGCCAGGAGCTGATGCAACAGCGACGGGGCTGTGAGGATACGCAGGAATTAACCAGTGGCCCGGCGAAACTAACTGAGGCAATGAACATTGACCTACGCCACAACTTTGGTGACATCACCACCAATCCGCTCTATATTAGTAACCAGCCACCAGTTGATGGCCCAGTCGCCACCACCACCCGTATTGGCCTCAGCCCCGACCGGGGGGCTGAGTTGCTGCTCAGATACTGCTTAAGCAACAATCCGTATCTATCTAACCCTGTCTGACGACCCAAAGGAGGCTTTATGATGTATCTTTCCTTCATGACTTTTGTCTGCCCTGACTATGACCTGGACAAGGCCCTGGCCACAGCGATACGCTATGGCTACGAGGCTATCGAGCCCCGCGCCCAAAGCGATCATGGGCATGGCATCGAAGTTTCTACTTCTAAGAAAGAACGCGCCCGCATCAAGGCGCAGTTCGCCGATACGGGCATCAAAATGTGCTGCCTGGCTACCTCGTGCCGCTATGCCCTCGCTGACGAAAGAGACCGCCAGCAGATGATAGAGGTCACCAAGCAGCATATTGAGCTGGCCGCTGACTGTGGCTGTCCCGCACTACGGGTCTTCGGCGGGCCTACTCCTGAGGGAATGGACTTTGCGGACGCCAAGAAGCACGTCAGCGAATCGCTGGCCGCAGTCGCCGATTTCGCCCAAGACTGCGGCGTCTATGTCTGCCTGGAGACTCATGATGCCTATTCGCGCGGCGAAGATGCCGCCGAGGTGGTCGCGCGCGTAGCCCATCCTAATATCGCCATCAACTGGGATATGATGCACTGTATTCGCCAGGGAGAGACGATGGCGGAGGCCTTCGGCCACGTTCGCAATTACGTTAAACACACCCATATCCACGACGGCACCTGGCCAGTAGACAACCCCGGTAACGTAACCATCACCCTTATGGGCGAGGGTATGGTGCCGCATGACGAGGCGGTCAGGCTACTGGCCTCCATTGATTACCAGGGCGCACTGTCCGGCGAGTGGATTGCCTGTTTTGAGCCTGAGGAGATCTTACCGCACGATGCAGCCCGACTGCGGGAATACCTCGCCGCCGCCAATGCCGATTAGCTGCCCTACCAGTTCTGCCCGGTCCATCAGAATATGACCCAAGTCCGGATCCTGCCCGAAAATCTGGCCAATCGCATCGCTGCCGGCGAGGTAGTCGAGCGCCCCGCCTCGGTAGTCAAGGAGCTGCTGGAGAATAGCATTGATGCTGCAGCCAGTCGCATCGAGACTGTGCTGGCTGACGGCGGCAAAAAGCTCATAGAGGTGCGCGACGACGGGGCCGGTATGTCGCAGGAGGATGTCGTTGTCGCCGTCCAGCGCTTTGCCACCTCCAAGATAGCCCAGGACAGCGATCTGGATGCAATTGCCACCCTGGGCTTCCGGGGGGAGGCCCTGCCCAGCATCGGGGCGGTCTGCCAGATGAAGATCACCACCCGCCGCCACGACGAGGCTGAGGGCACGGCACTGCTAATAGAGGGTGGTGAGGTTAGCGATCTGCGCGCGGTTGGCTGCCCGCCCGGCACTACCGTACAGGTAGCTAATCTCTTCTACAATACCCCAGCTCGGCGCAAGTTTCTAGCCACCACCGCCACCGAGCGGGGCCACTGTGTGGACTGGGTGTCCCGGCTGGCTCTGGCCCATCCCGAGATAGCCTTCCAGGTTACCCACAATGAGGCAGTTCTACTGAGCACGACAGGCTCCGGTGATCTCCAATCGGTACTTGCTGCGGTCTACGGCAGTAACACCACCCGCCAACTCGTGCCCGTCAACCTGGAGAGCGATGGTCTGCACATTCACGGCTACATCTCCACGCCCCAAGTAACCCGGGCGACCCGCCGCCACCAGCTTTTCTTTGTCAACCACCGCTTTGTGCGCTCGCGGATGCTCAGCCACGCGCTCACCGAAGCCTACGGCATGCTG